>NZ_OZ032162.1:0-306488 GCF_964026565.1 Rickettsia endosymbiont of Ceutorhynchus obstrictus | reverse complement strand
AAGAGTATATAACACTTCCAACATTTTTATCGGATCGGTTTTCTTTAAATTCCAAGGGGCTTCTTTATCTATATAAATATTTGCTTCTTCAGTTAAATTAAGAATATTTTCGAGTATTTTATTAATTTCAAGATTTTCCATTAGCTCTAGATTCTGCACGGCAATTTTACTTGCTGTTTCTAAAAGCGGCGACTTATATAGCAGATCGATTATATTCTGCTCAATCAAAGGCACATGAGCCTCATTATTTTTATAAACAAAAGCTAAAGTCCTTTGCATTAAGTTACCTATTTTGTTCGATAGCTCACTATTAATTCTACTAATTAAACTTGCTCTAGAATAATTACCGTCCGAGCCGAAAGTAACTTCTCGCATCAAGAAATAGCGAACTTGATCAACACCGAACTCTTTTACTAGTTCAAACGGATCGATAACATTACCTAGTGACTTAGAAATTTTCTGTCCTTCATTAGTCCACCAGCCGTGAGCCATAACAGACTGAGGTAAAGGCGCATCTGCCGCCATTAAAAAAGCCGGCCAATAAACGGCATGAAAACGGACAATATCCTTACCGACCACATGCAAATTAGCCGGCCAAAATTTACCGTATTTACCGCTCTCGTCCGGATAGCCTAAAGCAGAAATATAGTTAACTAATGCATCGAGCCAGACATAAATTACATGCTTTTTGTCATTTGGGACTTTAATCCCCCAATTAAAACTAGTACGTGAAACTGATAAATCATGCAGACCGGATTTAACGAAGCTGATCACCTCGTTGCGCCTAGTTATCGGTCTAATAAAATCAGGATTTGCTTCATAAAACGCAAGTAGCTTATCTTGCCATTTTGACAGATTAAAAAAATAACTCGGTTCTTTGACCCACTCAACCGGCGCACCTGTTGGAGCTAGCCCTTCACTTGTTAATTCCGATTCATCGTAAAAAGCTTCGTCTCGTACGGCATACCAACCTTCATAAAAGCCTTCGTAAATAGTACCGTTCGCCAGTAGCTTTTGCCAAAAAATAGCAACCGCTTCTTTATGCCTTGTTTCCGTCGTTCTAATAAAATCATCATTAGAAATATTCATTGATTCCATAAGGTTACGGAAACTTGCCGAGGTCTGATCGGTAAATATTTGCGGATCGATATTTTTATTTAATGCCGCTTTTTCTACCTTCTGCCCGTGTTCATCGGTACCGGTTAAAAACCTTACCTCCTTGCCGCTAAGTCGCATAAAACGAGCAATCACGTCGCTTGCAACGCTGGTATAAGCATGCCCGATATGCGGCACGTCGTTAACGTAATATATAGGGGTGGTAATATAATAGGTATTGTTCATAGTATCTTATTGCCTAATAGATGAAGAGTTAGAGAATGTCACCCCATGACTTGATCACGGGGTCCAGGCTTTTATAAAAATTTTCTGGATACCGTGGTCAAGCCCACTACTGTACGAACGTTTAAATAAAGAGGTAAAAATTCTGTCATTCCGTGGCTACGACCACGGAATCCAGCTTATAATATCATAAAAAGATTCTAAAATAAGTCTAATATGGCTTTATTTTCCTGGATGCCGTGATCAAGTCACGGCATGACACAGCCTTTTTTCAACGTTCGTACAGTAGTGGGTCAAGCCACGGTATGACAACTCTTTAAATTAACTAAGTTATTTATTATCATTTCATGTATTGCTTGGGTATCAAGATTTGAGGCATCAATAGTTATTATCCGCTCTGGGAATTTTTGTGCCAACTCTTTAAAGCCATTATAAATATTTTGATGAAAATCTAAATGCCTTTTATCAAATTTATTATTAAAGTCCCGTTTAGTCATTCTCTCTATAGCAATTTCCGGTTTGACGTCTATAAAAAATGTACTATTAGGCATAAGACCTGCCATTAAAGATTTATGCAGATCATAGACCAAATTCACTCCTATCTCTGAATATTGTCCTTGATAACAAGCGGTAGAGTCTATAAATCTATCACAAATAACCGTATAACCTTCCTGAAGGCTAGGCAGAATTTTTTTATGGATATGATCATAGCGAGCTGCCATAACTTGTAATAACTCCGACATTGGCAGTAATTCCTCATGCACTAGAATTTCACGCATTTTTTCAGCAACTGCAGTACCACCGACTTCACGAGTTAAAATAACGGGGATATTTTGTGATTTTAAATATTCATAGAGCATTTGACATTGGGTTGATTTTCCTATTCCTTCGCCCCCTTCAAAAGTGATAAATGTTCCTTGTTTTAAATTATTCATTAAGCACTCCTTTTTAAAACTTAATACATGATGTGCTATTTCTCTATGTCATTCCCGCGTATGCGGGAATCCAGTAAAGCATATAAAAACAAGTTTTTATATGCTTATTTTTATCAAATATGTACCAATACTAAGATTATTTTCTGGATTCCTGCTTTCGCAGGAATGACACCTGATCCACACAGGTAATACTGAGCTAGGAATGACATCGAGAAATAACACATCATTTATAACAATAATATCTCTTAAAAAAATATTTACAAGGAAGATTACATACTTATAATTCATTATAAATTTTAAATTATTAATATATGAGCAATTTAAGCAAAAGGGATTTTTCCATCCTAATCGGTAATGCGATGGATCATTTCGATACCGCACTTTACGGTTTTCTTGCACCTTTGCTTGCCGGTATTTTTTTTCCAAATCATGATCAAGTCATCGCCTTGATACTTACCTATAGCGTTCTTGCTACCTCTTTATTTACACGTCCTATCGGTTCGTATTTTTTCGGGGTTATTGCTAAAAAATACGGCGGTTTTTTTGCTTTGTCACATTCTCTAATTGGCGTTGCTTTAACTACTGCTTTGATAGGTTTGATACCATCTCATGCACAAATAGGCTGGCTCGCTCCAATGTTATTAGTTGTGCTTAGAATATTGCAAGGTATATATTCCGAGGGTGAATGTGCTATTGCAAAATTATATATTTTAGAGAATAAAGAAGAAAGAAAAGCACTTAAAGCTTCTTACCTTTATGAGACCTCTACTATGGTCGGTATTATTCTTGCTTCATTTATCAGCACTATAGTTTTAGATGTAGATTATAATAAATATTGGCGAGTGTGTTTTATATTCGGCGGGGTTACGGCGCTTGTAGGTTATTTTCTAAGGAAGAGTGAGGATATTAGATGTCATTCCGGTGCTCCTCTATGTCATTCCCATAAGGCATTGTTGCATGGATCAAAACCGTTGCAAAAAACACCGTCATTGCGAGCTGCTGCAAGCAGCGTGGCAATCCAGAAAAATAATAAATTTTGTAAAATTTTATATTATTTCTTTCCTAGATTGCCACGTCGATGCTACGCATCTCCTCGCAATGACGTTGAGACATTTATTCTTCAAACAAGTTTTCTGAATGACGCTGCACGTGATTTAATCGTGCTATGGAATAACAAACTAAATATTTCACGAGTTAGTCTCGTAGTAGGTTTCTCTTACTTAACTTATATCATGCCTTTTGTATTTATGAATAGCTTTATTCCGCTAATTACTAATATATCTCTTGAGACAATGATGGCTTTTAATACGGGGCTATTGATTTTTGATATGGTAATGATACCGATAATCGGACGTTTAGTAGAAAAATTACCTTATATAAAAATACTGAGTTATACTCTTACGGTCATGATTTTAACTATAATTCCTTTATGGCTATTTCTTAATAATGCTTCTTTATGGTATGTTAACTTTGTCCGAATATGGATTGTAATTTTAGGAGTAACATTTTTATGCCCACTAAATTGCTGGTTAAACAATTTATTTAAAACATCCGATAAATATATGTTAGTAGGTATCGGTAGTAGTATCGGCTCTTCGCTGATCGGCCGCCTAACTCCTGCGATTTGTTTAATGCTTTGGCATGTAACAAATAACTCCTTATCCGTCGGGATATATATAACCGTAATAGCTTTAGCGGCATTCTGGGCAATTAAAACTTCGGATTAAGCTGAATAAGGGATTGTTTTATAGCTCGATAAAAGCGTCAATATGTCATTCCCGCACAGGCGGGAATCCATGTTTTTTTGTCTTTGTCAGGCTGAACAAGTTTGCGGCATCTCTTTTAGTAGATCCTGAAATAAATTCAGGATGACTATAAATTTTTCTGGATTCCCGCCTGCGCGGGAATGACATTAAAAATTTGAGCCATGCAACAACGCTTCTCTTTAATTAAAATACCCTTAGCTATTTACTTGTATTAGTAAAAATTCATTAATCAATATAAATATTATTAGGACCTATATTCTTCTATTTGCATCACAAGCTGTTTTATTTCGGCGGCTTTTGATTTATCCGCTACTAAAAGAGCATTTTTAGTATTGATAACAATTATATTATCAAGACCTACTACCATAGTTAGTTTATTATCGGAGCTAATATAAGAATTTGTCGTATCACCGATTACGACATTTCCTTCGCAATAATTATCGGTAATATCTTTTTGCTTTATCTGCCATAAAGAATGCCAAGTTCCAAGATCACTCCAGGCAAAATTTGCTTTTATCATAATCATTTCGGGAATATGCTCTATTATGGCCTTGTCTATAGAAACGGCATTAGCTTTACTATAAATTTCTAAATCTAGCTTTATAGTATTTGCGTTTTTTGTAGCTGAGTTTAACGCATTTTGCGCTATATCCCATAAATCAGGTCGGAGTTTATACACATGATTTAATAAAAAATCAATATTATAAATAAAAATTCCCGAATTCCAAAAATACTTACCGTTTTGTATATAATTTTGAAGCTGCTCTAAAGAAGGTTTTTCAATAAAATGATTAGTTTGATAAATATTTTCGGTAATACTAGTCTCTGCTTTTATATAGCCATATTCAATATTCGGTCGGTCGATGGGAATACCGATAGTACAAATCCCCCATTTTTCTACGTAACTTAAAGCCTTATTAATAGTTGTTAAATATTTCTCTTCATCCGATATATAATGATCGGAAGGCAGTAATATTACAGTATCAAAACCGTTATTTTTTGCAGCTAGAGCCGTAATAACTGCACACATAGCAGTATTTTTTGTTAGCGGTTCGGTAATTAATTCTATTTCTGTATTGATTTCTACGGCTTGTTCCTTAGTTATAAATTCATACCGTTCACCTGTTATTACTAATGGTGTACCAAATGATTTATTTCTAATTAAAGTTTTTTGCAATAAACTTAGCTCTAAGGGAGTTTTTAAAAACTGCTTTGGCTTGATTGGGAGTGATAGCGGCCATAATCTTGCACCTTGACCACCTGCCATAATAACGGGTTTTATTTTCATATTAAGACAACTATTAATTGAAAAACTAATAGGAATGGCTTATAAATAATAATAATTTAAATGTCAAGTAGTAGTTTTTGAAAATTGTATTGATGTCATTCCCGCTTTCGCGGGAATGACATAGAGCATGCTTTAACCTATTCACACAATAATACCTTCAAGCCATAACATATTTATTACTTTTGGCATAACGAACAGTAAAAACTACTTCTACCTGATTGCTTTAATTTAATGATTATCCCATTACAATCTAAGCATTTTTCGTTTTCTCTATTATAAACCGTAAGTTGCTGTTTAAAATATCCCGGGCTATTATCACCGCTGACAAAATCTTTAAGAGTGGTACCGCCTGCTGCAATCGCCTTCGATAACACATTTTTAATTGCGGTAATTAGCTTAGTTATTTCCTCAATCGTTAAATCCGCACCTAATTTACTCGGATGGATTTTAGCTAAAAACAGGCTTTCGGAGGCGTAAATATTACCCACTCCGACGATAATTTTATTATCCATTAATAAATTTTTTATCGGTATTTTGCGAGTAGCGAGTTTACTCTTTAAATATTCGGTAGTTAGTAAATCGGACAAAGGCTCGATAGCTAAATTATAAAAAAACTTTTCTTCTAAAAATTTGGTTTCATAACTATAAATCATCCCAAAACGCCTAGCATCGTTAAAGATTAATTTCTCGTTACTAGTAAGGTCAAAAATTACATGATCGTGTTTTTTGGTTTGGTAATCAGGCGGTTGCAGCGTGAAGCGTCCACTCATACCGAGATGAATTATAAGAGAATAACCGTTATTTAAATCAATAATAAGATATTTAGCACGCCGCCTAACGGTCACAATATTTGTATGTAAAATTTCTTTAGCCAGCATTGAGGATAATATATAACGCAAATTATTTCTTTTTAGCTCTATATTCTTTATAGCAAGACCTAGGAGCTTTTGCTCAAGAGAGTTTTTTAACGTTTCTACTTCAGGAAGTTCTGGCATTTTATATAGTTTTTAAGTATTTTTAAATATACTTGTCATGCCGTGGCTTGACCACGGCATCCAGTACTTATTTTTCTGGACTCCGCGGTCAAGCCACGGAGTGACATCGTAATAACTTTCCATCTCAATATAATATACTTAAATAATATGAACCAGACAAATTTTGGCTTTAAAAAAGTTAATTTGACCGATAAACAGCATTTAGTAAATAATATTTTCACGGGCGTAGCAGATAAATACGATTTAATGAATGACTTAATGAGCGGTGGAATGCATCGCCTATGGAAAGATGAGTTTATTAGACAAATTCCCAATTTAAACTCAAATATACTAGATGTTGCTAGCGGCAGCGGTGACGTTGCTTTAAAAATTGTGAAAAAGGCTAAAACTCAAGCAGCTGAGCTTTCTATGACTCTCTGCGATATAAATCAGGAAATGCTTGATAAGGCTAAAAAACGCGCAATCAACCTTAATTTTTTGCAAAATCTTGATTACGTGCTAGCCAACGCCGAAAACTTGCCTTTTCCGGATAATAGTTTTGATTATTATACTATTGCTTTCGGTATTAGAAACATCCCAAATATCGATAAAGCCTTAAAGGAAGCCCATCGCGTTTTGAAGCCGATGGGAAAATTCTTATGCCTTGAATTTTCTAAACTAGAAGAAGGTTATTTCAAAAATTTCTATGAATTTTATTCTTTCAATATTATTCCGAAAATCGGGCAAATTATTACTAACAATCAAGAGGCTTATCAGTATCTAGTTGAAAGTATTAAGCTATTTCCTTCGCAAGATGATTTTAAAATAATGATCCAAAATGCCGGTTTTGAGGAAGTACGATATAAAAATCTTACTAACGGTGTTGTTGCCATCCATAGTGCTTATAAATTATGAATATATTTTTTAATTTATTACATATTCTGAGAAGTATTAGCAAAGAGCAAATTTTACTTGACGCAGGTGATATTAAAGTACCGCTATGTATTAAAATTATCGGCTATATTTTGACGCTAATATTCTCCCCTCTATCTTTAATAAAAAAACCTTCTCAAGATTTCGGCAAGCGTCTAACTAACTGTTTAGAACAGCTCGGACCTATCTATATCAAATTCGGTCAAACACTTTCTACAAGACCCGATTTAGTCGGGTTAGACGTAACGAAATACTTAAAATCTCTGCAAGATAAATTACCGCCCTTTGATAGTAAAATAGCAAAGGAGCTAATATATAAATCATTTACTCGTCATTGCGAGGAGGCACAAAGTGCCGACGTAGCAATCCAGAAAAATAATAAATTCCATAATATTTTTTACTATTTTTTTCCTAGATTGCCACGTCGCTTCGCTCCTCGCAATGACGATTATGTATCCGAGTATACGCCCCTAGACACTCTATTCCTGAACTTCCAAGACACGCCCATTGCCGCCGCTTCAATCTCTCAAGTCCATAAAGCTCAATTAATAACCGGTGAATTTGTCGCAATAAAGATTTTACGCCCTGATATTCATCGAAAATATAACCGAGATATTAAATTACTATATTTCCTTGCTAAATTAGCCTCTAAATTTACTAAAGTAAAAAGGCTGAAACCTCTAGCCGTCATAGAGAAATTTCGGGAAACCATGAAATATGAGCTTGATTTGCGCTTAGAAGCCGCTGCCGCTTCGGAGCTTGCCGATAATTTCCGTGATGATCTTGATATATGCATCCCAAAAATATACTGGCAATTTACGTCTAAAAATATCTTAACCACGGAATGGATCGAGGGCATTTCTATATATGAAACTCATCAATTAACGGCAGCGGAGTTAGACCTTTCACTTATTGCTAGGAAATTTGCCGTAATGTTTTTTAATCAAGCATATAGGGACGGCTTTTTTCACGCCGATTTGCATCCCGGAAATATTTTAGTAACTGCGCAAGGTAAAATAGTGTTGCTCGATTTCGGCATTATGGGCAGGCTCTCGGAATTTGATCGCTTAGCTGTTGCCGAAAGCCTTTTCGGTTTTTTAAACCGTGATTATAAATTAGTCGCCAAAATACATTTAAGAGCCGGTTATATTCCTAAAAATACCGACTTAAATTTATTTGCCCAAAGCTGTAGGGCAGTTACCGAACCTATCGTCGGTATGGCTACTAAAAATATTTCTGTCGGTAAGTTGCTTGCACATTTATTTAAAATAACCGAGGATTTCGGTATGGAGGTACAACCGCAGCTATTGCTATTACAAAAAACTTTAGTCATGGTTGAAGGAATCGGACAACAGCTAGATGAGAACGTTAATATGTGGCAGCTAGCCGAGCCTTGGATAAAAAAATGGGCAGCTAAAAACCTCAGCCTAGAAGCTAAAATTTTACGAATAGTGAAGCATTATATAGATGAAACATATAATAAGTTGTGAAATATACTGATAAAAAATAATTTTAAAAAATTAGAATGATGTTAATATTAGAAAATGACTTAAAATTAATTTCTTTAAAAGATAAAATTAAAGAATTTCAAGCCTTAGTAAAATCTCGCAATAAAAAAAATATTTCATTAGTGGATTCTTTAAAAGAAACAAGAATACAGGAAGCTAGGAATGAAAATTCTAAGTAGTCTGTCATGCCGTGATCAAGCCGGCGTTGTTGCATGGCTCGAATTTTCGATGTCATTCCCGCGAAAGCGGGAATCCATTCTTGTCATGTTGAACTTGTTTCAGCATCTATTATAAATATCCTGAAATAAATTCAGGATGACTTAAAAGTATTTTTTCTGGATTCCCGCTTTCGCGGGAATGACATCGAACATGCTTTAACCTATCCACCGACAATACCTTCCCGCCTCTGCGGAAATGACCTCTAAACAATCAGTCAACCCCCATTAAGTTACATACGGATTCTTAGTTTTAACATAAATAAATCTAATAGGAATACCGGGCAGCTCAAAAGCATCACGTAAATTATTTACCAAATATTTTGTATAGCTATCAGTAACTTTTTCCGGATTATTAGAAAATAATTTAAAAGTCGGCGGGCGGGTTTTTATTTGCGTCATATATTTTACCCGAACACGCCTACCGCCTTTTTGCAGAGGCAGAGGATGCTCCTCGGTGGTAAAACCAAGCCACTCGTTTAATTTGCTAGTCGCTATTTTCTTATTCCAGATATTGTAAATATTAACGCAAGCGTCTAGCACTTGCTCTATATTTTTTTTGTTAATAGCCGAAATAAATATTATCGGCACGCCTTTAATTTGCGGTAAGTTAGTACTTACTTGATAATCAAATTCTTCTTTAAATTTCTCTTTTTCAGACTCCTTAACTAAGTCCCATTTATTTACTACTATAACAATACTTCTTCCTTCCGATGCAACATAACTTGCAATATTTAAATCTTGCTGCTTTAATGGAGCTAAGGCATCAATCATTAAAATCACCGTATTAGCAAATTTGATGCTATTAATAGCATCCGAGGCAGATAATTTTTCCAGCGATTCGTTGATAGTAGATTTTTTACGCAAACCCGCAGTATCTATTAATTTTATTTTATTTCCTTTATATTGCCAATCAATTTCAATTGATTCGCGAGTCAATCCGGCTTCAGGACCGGTTAATAATCTTTCATCGTTAATAAGAGCATTAATGAAAGTAGATTTTCCGGCATTTGGTCTACCGCTTACCACTATTTGAATATAATCGGCTTTTATAGGGTCACTAATTTTTTCGCTCGGAGAATTATCTTGAGAATCATTATTAGCGATTCCTTCAACTATCGCATCGTATAAATCCGCCATCCCGACACCGTGTTCAGCCGAAATAACTACCATATTATCAAAACCGAGTTGATAATATTCTTTAGCAAAATCAAAACGCCCTTCACATTTATTTATTATCAATATAGTCGGTTTATTATATTTTCTAACAAAATGAGCAAGTAATTTATCATCGGGCAGCACGCCGCTTTTGCCGTCGACCATAAAACATATTATATCCGATTCAACAATCGCTTTAGTTGTCTGCTCCATTAAACGCTCACTTAAAGGCTGCCCCATTTCATATTTTACCTCTTCAAGCCCCGGCGTATCAATTACGGTGAATTCTAAAGAAGCAATCCCGGCACTCGCATATTTTCTATCTCTTGTAACACCTGGCTGATCGTGAACAACAGCTTTTTTCCTGATACTTAAACGGTTAAAGAGCGTTGATTTCCCGACATTCGGTCTACCGACTAACGCAATGGTCTTTTTATTCATCTCAAAAATAATCCTAAATTTTATATTATTATAGTTAATTCATGATATTACTTTTGTAGTTCGATGTCATTCCCGCGCAGGCGGGAATCCAGAAATCCTTTAAACAAATCAATAGTAGAATTTATTATATGATTCTACTATTTTTTTAAGCTTTTTTCTGGATTCCCGCCTGCGTGGGAATGACATAAAACACGCTTTAACCTATCCACACAACAATGCTTTACGGGAATGACATCAAAAATTCGATCCATACAAGAATTACATTGACTATATTACCACTTAATTATAAAAATATAAATAGTAAAGTCTAAAATTAATGCTATAAGAATTTTTTAATGTTAAAATAAAATTAATTATTATTTGGGGAAAAATATGGATAATTGTGAACTTAATACCAATTATATGTATTACATGTTAGAAGGACTTAGGGCGCAAATGGCTCCGACTCATTTAGGTATAAAAATTTTAAAAGAAGCCTTTGAAGATGAATCGTTAAAAGATAACGGTTATGCAAGAATTATGCATGCTTACCTGACCCTTTCCGAACGGATGCTCCGAAAATACGAAAAACCCAAATTTAATATTACCGAAACTATTATTGATAACGTAACTTATGGAATTGACGAAAAAGTTATTTTAAAAAAAACGTTTTGTGAATTAAAACATTTTTATAAAATAGACTGTAAGCAAGTAATGCCGAAATTGCTAATAATTGCGCCGATGGCCGGTCACCATGCTACTTTGCTGCGAGCAACAATACAGGAATTATTGCCGTATTGTGATGTATATATTACCGATTGGACAGATGCAAGTTACGTACCTGTAGAAGCCGGACGTTTTGATATGGATGATTTTATCGATTATACAATTGCGTTTATCAATTTTCTTGGACCTAATACCCATACTATGGCAGTTTGTCAACCCACAGTACCGTTACTTGCCGCTATTAGTATAATGTCGTCGGACAATCAACCTAATGTACCGAATTCAATGATTTTAATCGGCGGTCCGATTGATGCTAGAAAAAATCCGACAGCAGTTGATGAATTTGCTTTAAGCAAAAACCTAGAGTGGTTTTGTAAAACAGTTACAATGACCGTTCCGCCTAACTATCCCGGGCATGGTCGGAAAGTTTACCCGGGTTTTTTACAACTTGCCGGTTTTATTAGTCTAAATTTATCTCGCCATATAGATTCTCATCTAGAGTTATTACAAAATTTACTAAACGGAGATTATAAAAAAGCCGATCATACTATTAAATTTTATGATGAGTATTTAGCCCCTATGGATATGGCGGCAGAGTTTTACTTGCAAACTATCGAAGAAGTATTTCATGAATTTTCTTTAGCTCGTGGAAAATTAGTTTCCGAAGATCGTCATATTAATTTAAAAGATATTACCAAATGTGCTTTACTTGGGATAGAAGGAGAGCTTGACGATATCGCAGCCGTCGGTCAAACAAAAGCAGCGATAAAACTTTGTCAAAATATTCCGGATTCAATGAAGCAATATCATATGCAGAAAGGAGCGGGGCATTACGGAGTATTTAGCGGTAGTAAATTTAAGCAGTTCATCGTACCGGTTATTAAGGATTTTATATATACTCATGATAAAGCAAACGAAACTAAGAATAAGGCGAAGTAGATATTAAGTTGTAACGGTGTCATTTCCACCTTCTCGATGTCATTCCGGCAACGGCGTATGGGTGTCAACTTAAGGAGCAAAAACGTAAGCCGTCATTGCGAGCGACTGGAAGCTTTGTTGCATGGCTCGAATTTTTGATGTCATTCTAGCTAAAGGCGGGAATCTAGCCTTTTCTTTGTCATGCTGAACTTGTTTCAGCATCTCTTGCAGTAGATCCTGAAATAAATTCAGGATGACTATAATTTTCTAGATTCCCGCTTTCGCGGGAATGACACCCTTTTTATGGCAATTTCTAATCCATGCAACAATGCCGGCTTGACCACGGCATCCAGTCTTTTTATTAAGGCTTTTTCTGGATACCGTGGTCAAGCCCACTACTGTACGAACGTTGAAAAAAGGCTGTGTCATGCCGTGACTTGATCACGGCATCCAGGAAAATAAAGCCATATTAGACTTATTTTGAATCTTTTTATGATATTATAAGCTGGATTCCGTGGTCGTAGCCACGGAATGACAGAATTTTTACCTCTTTATTTAAACGTTCGTACCGTAGTGGGTCAAGCCACGGTATGACATCGTACTTGTATTAACCTTAATACACTAATTATGATATGTAACCATGGATTCCCGCCTTCGAGCCATGCAACAACGCCCCGCCTTTAGCTAGAATGACATACGAGAATAGGGAATGATGTAGAGGATAATGTAGTTTCAAACCACAAAAGTTAAAACTAACATTAACCCGACATAATTATTATTTTTAAATATTGCAAGGCAATTAGCGGGATCGTTAATATTTAATATTGCCACTTGCCATAACAACATTATTAAAGCAACCGAAATAGCAATATAATTAATATTATAATTAGCTATATTAGCGCTTAGAATGAATAATAATATAAAAATAATATAAAAACTATATAGCCAAAGCCTATAATTTTTATTTTCTAACCATCTTGCAAGAGACTTTACGCCTATTTTTTTATCATCGACCAAATCCATAAAGCCGTAAATCGTATCATAACCTACTGTCCAACTACAACATGCTATATACATAATAAAAGCTTGTATAGTGAGCTTATCTAATATCGCAGCATAGCCGATTAATACACCGAGATTAAAAGTTAATCCTAAAAATACTTGCGGGAAATTAGTAAAGCGTTTCATTAACGGATATAATATAATCATCACAAAGGCAAAAAAACCGATATATATAGCCGCTCTGTTCAATGATAATAAAATCAATAAGGCACAAACTAATAATATAATTAGTATGATTAAAGCGTCTTTAACGGTTAATAACCCGTTTGCTAAAGGTCTTTCTTTGCTCCTAGCAACATGTTTGTCATAATTCTTGTCAAATATATCGTTAATTACACAGCCTGCACTTCTTGTAATGATGCTACCCAAGAAAAATACCGGCACTAATTTTATTAATTCTACTATTGTAGGCTTAGCAAGTAATATCCCAAAAAGTGCCGGAAAAAATACTAATAGATAACCGGTAGGGCTATTTAGCCTCATCAGCTTCAAAGTAAGAAAGAATTTGTTTGGCATTTGCATAAGGTTGATATATTTTTGTTTACATTGAATCATCATTGCGAGGAGATTCGGGTGTTATTGCATGGCTCATAATTTACCGTATTATGGTTATTACAAGTACGGTGTCATACCGTGGCTTGACCACGGTATCCAGAAAAAATTTTAATAAAAAGACTGGATGCCGTGATCAAGTCACGGCATGACACCGTACACTTTGCAAAAATTCGAGCCATGCAACAACGTTGATTTGACCTCGGCATGACAGTATCAACAGACTATTTTAACACCAATATAACTATATTATGAAAGAATTTCCAAAGAATTATAATTTTTCCGAAAGTGAAAAAAAAATACAACAATTTTGGCAAGAAAAGCAAATTTATGCTTATGACGAGAATATAGCTAAAGAAGAAACGTTTGTAGTAGACACTCCGCCGCCGACCGTTTCAGGACAGCTGCATATCGGTCATGTTTATAGCTATACGCAAACGGATTTTATCGTACGCTTTCAACGTATGCTAGGTAAAAATATTTTTTACCCGATGGGATTTGACGATAACGGTCTACCGACGGAACGTTTAGTAGAGAAGCAAAAAAAAATTAAAGCGTCTCACATGGATCGTGAACAATTTATTAAGGTTTGCGAGGAGGTAGTTAAAAGCGAAGAAGAAAAATTTAGAAATTTATTTAATCAAATCGCATTATCGGTAGATTGGAATTTAGAATATCAAACTATTAGTCCGTTATCTCGAAAAATATCGCAAATGTCTTTTTTAGATTTGGTACAAAAAGGCGAAGTCTATCGAAATAATCAACCTATTTTATGGGATCCGGTTGACGGGACGGCACTTGCGCAAGCCGATATTGAAGACATCGAGCAAACTTCACAAATGAATTATATTAACTTCAAAACTGAAAAGGGTGAACCGCTTACTATAGCCACCACGAGACCGGAGTTACTACCTGCTTGCGTAGCCGTATTTTATCACCCCGAAGATGAGAGATATAAACATTTAGCAGGTCAACTTTCCGTAACGCCACTTTTTGATGTTAAAGTGCCTTTGCTTGCCGATCCTTTAGTACAACCAGATAAAGGCACAGGGCTTGTAATGTGCTGTACTTTCGGCGATCAAACCGATATAACTTGGTGGAAAACTCATAAACTACCTTTAAAAATTATTATTACTAAAAAAGGTATTATAGATTTTTCTCATGGTTCGATTCAGATAGACGGCTTGAAAATAAAAGAAGCCCGCGAGAAAATTATTAATATTTTAAAAGAGCAAAATCTACTTATAAAACAGGTGGATATTACCCATACCGTAAAATGTGCGGAGCGTTCCGGCGCACCTCTTGAAATACTCACCGTGCCGCAATGGTTTGTTCGGACAATAGACCATAAAGAGGAATTGCTTAAGCGAGCAAATGAATTAAATTGGCACCCTAAAAATATGAAAATTCGTTTAGAGAATTGGATTAACTCCATAGCCTTCGATTGGTGTATAAGCCGCCAGCGTTATTTCGGTGTTCCTTTTCCGGTTTGGTATTCCAAAAAACCCGGTGAAGAAGAAAAAGTTTTATTTGCCGATATTTCGCAATTGCCCGTTGATCCTTTAAAAGATTTACCTCTTGGATATTTAAGCCACGA
The DNA here is from genome assembly GCF_964026565.1 of Rickettsia endosymbiont of Ceutorhynchus obstrictus. NCBI lineage: Bacteria > Pseudomonadati > Pseudomonadota > Alphaproteobacteria > Rickettsiales > Rickettsiaceae > Rickettsia > Rickettsia endosymbiont of Ceutorhynchus obstrictus. The sequence goes on along the minus strand of NZ_OZ032162.1, from coordinate 291,098 downwards.
AGTAGAACCGGATTACGACGTAATGGATACCTGGGCGACAAGCTCGGTTTCACCGCAACTTTCAACTCATGGCATTTCTGATAATTTAGCTGTTAACGGAGATAGGCACGCCAAATTATTCCCGATGGATTTAAGGCCGCAAGCTCATGAAATAATTAGAACATGGGCATTTTATACTATTTTAAAAGCGCATTTACATCAAAATACTTTGCCGTGGAAAAATATTATGGTTAGCGGTTGGTGCTTGGCGGAAGATCGCAGTAAAATGTCAAAATCCAAAGGCAATGTTTTAGTACCTGAAAAGCTGTTAGAGCAGTACGGCTCTGACGTGATTCGTTACTGGTCGGCAAATTCAAAACTTGGAGCTGATACTGCTTATTCCGAAGACGTAATGAAAAACGGCAAACGGCTAGTTAATAAGCTATGGAACGCCGCTAAATTCGTTTCCATTCATTTTGATAAATTAGAGGAAAAAGATAAAAATAGCGATCTTTTAAAAGTAAGCGAAAAAATTACTCATGATTTAGATAAATGGATGATTAACAAGCTAATAGAGTTAATCAAACAAGCAACAATTGAGATGCAGAATTACGAATATGCAAATGCTATGCATTTAATAGAAAAATTCTTTTGGTCGGTATTCTGTGATAATTACCTAGAAATTAGTAAAGCTAGAAGTTATAACGAAGATAATAAAAACCCTACTGGACAGTGTAGTGCTATCTTAACACTTTATCATGTAATGCAAGTTTTATTAAAGCTATTTGCACCTTTTTTACCTCATATTACCGAGAAAATTTATCAGCTTTTATATAGCACCGGTTCTTCGATACATGAAAAAGGTAACTGGTCGAAATATGATAATTTAAACTATATTATAGATTCAAAACAGGCAGAAGGTTTATTAGAAATCCTGGATATAGTACGCAAATTTAAAGCCGAAAAAAATCTTTCAATTAAGGCGCCTATTAAATTACTTGAAGTTAAAGGTATAAATTTGTCGCCTGATTTAACCGAAGATTTAAAAAGCGTAACCTCAGCAGAATTTATAAAATATTATTTACAAGAAGGTGGAATTGTAGTTAACATTATTTTATAAAATAAATATAAATTATGTTTATCAATAGAAAATTTAATAGACGTAAAAATACTTTACCTACCAAATTTGTAGGGATAATTATTATTATTTTTGCTTTTTGGGCTTATTATACTTACGTAAGGGAACATAATTGGCGATACGTCATACCTACGGATAAACAGGTAAAAAGTTATGCGATTAGTGAATCCACAGCGCTTAATCTTTACCAATTAATGAAAGACACTCATGAAATACTTACTAAATATCAAATAGAATATTGGATTGAAAGCGGTACTTTACTCGGAGCGGTAAGGCATCAAGGTATAATCCCGTTTGATGATGATTTAGATATCGGCATAATGCATGATGATGAAATAAGGCTGCAAAAAATATTACCGGAGTTTGAAAAACTCGGATATAATATTGAGTATAATAAAATTTACAGTATATGTAAAAAAAGCTGCTTAGATATTTTTATATTTCACCAAGAAGATAATAAATTTATATATACTAACAGGAATATGCGTAATAAATTTCCATTTGATTTCTTCTATGATAATGAATTATTCCCGCTAAAAAAATATCAATTCGGTAGCATAGAGGTTTACGGTCCCCAAAATCCTCAAGAGAATTTGGATAGGCAATATCCGGAGTGGGATAAATATGTAGTTATACAACAACCTCATAGTAATCATCTTTCTTTTTTAACCAATATCGACAAAAGAACAAAATTTATATTAACCCCTGAATTATTAAAACCCGCTATGCCTTCGGGTCCTCTAGAGGATAGGGTAGATTGGTAGGGAAGTACTATGTCATTCCCGTGAAAACTAGGCGTTGTTGCATGGCTACCGGAATCGTCATTGCGAGGAGGCATTTATGCCGACGCGGCAATCCAGAAAAATACTTTTAAGTCATCCTGAATTTATTTCAGGATCTACTACAAGAGATGCGCAAAACTTGTTCAGCATGACAAAGTAAAGCCTGGATTCCCGCCTGCGCGGGAATGACATACGGCACTTTTTTAGAGCCATGCAACAACACCGTCATAGCCACGGTATGACAATGATTTTTACCCTTTTAATATAAAACACTAAATAAAAAAATATGCATTATCTCTTATTACTCTTAATAATTAGTTATTTTACTTTTTTCGGTTTATTTATTTTGTTTTATATAAAAATTAAAACCTTGAAAGTGCAGCTACAATTCTTAACTGATCAAAATCTAGAAATTAACAATAATAATCAATTACTGAATCAGGAAAAAATAGCTCATTTGCAGAGGATAGAACAGCTTAACTGCAGAATAGAGTATCAAGAGCAGACTATTAAGGATTCTGAGAGAATAAGAAGCGAATCATTTTCATCCGCCAAAGCTGCCTTGTTCGACCTTGGTAAAGATTTATCTAAGCAATTAATCGAAATACATAAAATGGAAAATACGGCAGCAAGAGAGCTTTCGGAGAAAAATATTGCTACTGCTTCAGGAAAATTTAATAGCGAGTTTGAGCGGTTAATTACGATGGTAGGAGCGCTAAATAAAGATATCGAGCAGTCAAAAGGAACTGTTGATTTAATTAAACAGTCGCTACTTTCTCCTATCGGCGCAGGGCTACTTGCCGAGATTACATTAGAGAATATTTTGAAATCATCGGGCTTACGCCCTAACTTAGATTTCATTATTCAATACGGCTTAACAACGCAAGATAACGCACGACTCAGACCTGACGCGTTGATTTTCCTTCCTTCCGGTAATTTAATGGTTATTGACGCTAAAGCCTCTAAATTTCTAGTAGATGAGCAAAATCCGGCAAATCTTAGCAAGACTATGAATTACCATTTGAAATCTCTTGCTAATAAAGATTATGCCGAAAATATTTTAGCCAGCCTACATAGTAAAGAAGAAAATTATAATAATATTATAACTTTAATGTTTTTACCTACCGAACAAGCCGTAGAGAAAATCCTTGCCGCCGATCCCGATTTCTTACAAAAAGCTTGGACAAATAATATATTTCCGGTAGGCCCTAGCGGGATTATGAATATGCTATCATTTGCAAGATTTCAAATTACCGATCATCGTCGTTCAGAAAACTATAAGGTTATTATAGAAGAAGTCAGGAAGTTATTAGGTTCAATAGCTACTATAGCTGATTATTCCCAAAAGATCGGTAATAATTTACAAAATATGGTTACTAATTACGATAAATTTGCCGGTTCATTTAATCGTAATTTTATTTCGCGTGTAAAAAATATTCAGAAACTCGGTATTGAAGGCGGCAATAAAACTCTCCCACAAGCGCTAGAGCGTTATCAAATTGTTTCCTCAAAATCGGAAATTATCGAGGTTGAAGTAAGTGACGCTATCGAGCAAATAGAAGAAGTAAAATAGATCGAGTCACCCCTGTATTGACCAGAGGTGCTCACAGAACCGTACGTGAGACTCTCGCCTCATACGGCTCTTTGTGGATTTGAGGCAATGTTGTACCTCTTTGACATAATATTAATTAATCCTTCTTTAATTAGCTTAGTTGTTAATTTTTTTTTTATGTCGCTCCACATGCAGCCCTTCGCTCCACTCCCATTACAGAAGCTTCTTCACTACTACAACTGCATCTGCCTCAATAGCTGGAAAGTGCTATTGATTCCCAAGTTCCATATCTGACCCTAATTTATGTTCGTACTGCCTCCTGTGCCGCTCGCCGATAGCTCAACTATTGTATGACAGTTAGCTAACTTATCCCTTCAGCCCCCAAAAGCCAAAGGTTTTGACAGAGAACTTAACCCTCTTTCGACACTTAATTACAGCAATTCACTTTCGTTTACCTACATAAATCTCACATGACCCTTGCGGGCCTTTTCCTTAACGCTCACTACCATATTCCTTAGAATACAGCAGCTTAAGGTTGTTTGGAATCTGCTCATACCAGCTCGATTCCGGTGGACCTTCCACCATGTCAAATACAGCATTGCATCCTCTTCTTCTGATTCTGCATTCTTGGCACACTTGGGGAGGGAGGTATTATTAGGTAGCTAATCGTCATTGCGAGGAGGCATTGCTCGCGTGGATACATAAAACGTCAGCGAGCCGCTGCAAGCATTGTTGCAATGACGATTCTGATAGCCACGCAACAACGCTAAAGCCGTCTCGCAATGACGAGTTTTTTGCGGTAATTTCTGATCCACACAGATACACATCAAAAACTTAAATTTATTCCAAATTGACGTTACTAAACCGATTTCGCTAAAGCTAAATAATTTTGCGGTGAGAGATTTTCGGCTCGATAATTACCGTCAATTTTTAATTCTAAAAGTAATTCGTTAATTTTAGGAGTAAGATTCTTCAAAGACGACTTAATCATTTTACGCCTTCCGGAAAATGCTAATCTCGTTATTAATTCCACTTTATTTATTAAATCAAGAGGCAGTAAAATTTTCAAAGGCATCAGCTTAACTACGCCCGAATATATTTTAGGCGGCGGATAGAAAGCTGCAGGAGCCACATCAAAACATTTTTCTGCCTTAGCAATTAATTGACAGATAACTGATAATCTGCCGTAGGCTTTTGTACTCGGCAAAGCGCAAATCCTTTCTACGACTTCTTTTTGCAGCATAAGGGTCATGCTATTTATTAATTCCGCCTGTTTTAGCCATCTAATAACTAATTCAGTACCTATATTATACGGTAAATTAGATATAATAGTTATTTTGTTACCCTGCGATAAGGCTGATTTGATTATAAACAAATCAGCTAAATTAATTTTAAGCGCATCCCCTTGGATAATATTCAAAGCAGGGTAACTTTTTCTAATCTCTTCTAGTAACGGGATACATCTATTATCGGTTTCAATGACGGTTAAGGATTTAGGATTTTTCTGCAATATCGATCTAGTCAAACCTGCCGTACCCGGACCGATTTCTAAAATATAGGCATTTTCTTCAAAACCGGATACGCGGACGATCTTATCACACAAGCTGCTATCAAAAATAAAATTTTGTCCGTATCTTTTAAGAGCGATAATATTATGAGCTGCAGCATGTTTGGATATTGAAGGTAACATAGTCTACGACGGTAGCATTATTTTTATGTAAGCTTTTTTATGTAAATTATCAAAAAACTTCTGAGCTTTTTGTGATACTTTTTTATTTGTTAAAAAATTTACTACGTAATTATTTTCATCTTCACTGACATTTAAGATTTTTTTATTACATATTAATATTATTTGAAATTTATCGTTCCTTTCAAAAACACTACTTGCCTGATCTATATTTAAATCTTTAGTAATGGTTTGCAAAATTCCGTCTAAACTATTCAGTTTTCCGTCAAACGGCTCCATAATAGCAAAATTCTCATACATAGATTTCTTGACGTCGGCACATCTTTTTAAACGCTTTTTTAAATTATACATTTTCGTAAGTGTTTTATTATCCTTACCCTTTGCGGTAAAAATTTGCATTGAAATTTCGGCATCTTTCATATTACTCGATAAGATTGTCGCGTCTATTTCCTTGCTACTAATATTTATCGATCTCGATAAGCCGGATAAAATATTCATCTTAACCAATTCGCCTTTAATTTGTGAGATAAAACTATTGGTGTCGACCGATCTACTTTTAAGATATTGCAGAAGGTAGCCTTTCGGCATTTTATTACGCTCTTCAATGGTTCTTATAGCATTCTCTACTTCTTCCTCAGGAATAGTTTTATCTTTAGTATATTGAAAAAGTAGCGCCTCATCAATTAGGCTTTTGATTGCCAAATTGCTAAGCTGCTTATCTTGCGCAGCATTCACGCTTTCAACGTTATTTAATGCCATAATCATTTTCTTACGCGCACGAAACTCGTTTAAAGTAATCGGCTCGTTATTCACTAGCGCAACTATATTCGGTAATTCTGCCTTTGCTATATTTAAAGTTAAAAAAACAGTAATTATAAACAATAATTTTTTCATATTTTTAAACTCACATATTTAATATTTTTAAACCGATAGAAACACTCCAAGAGGAAGTAGTTTTTTTTATCCCACGACTTGCATCCACCATATAATCGGAAGAAATTTTTGCAGCAATTCTAACACAATCTTTAAAATATGTCACTTTAATAGTTCTTGAAAGTAATTGCGGTTTTTTTGTCGATATATCGACGCGTCCGCCGAAACCGACTAACCAATTTTCCGTTAACCGATACCCTAAATCGCCGTAAAATTGCCTTACTCTATTATTAGAGAGTTCTCTATTTTCTATACTATAATATTTTTTAAGATTTGTAAGCTGAATAAAGCTGCCGGCAATATTAATTTTATTATTTTGAAAATTACTGCCTATTTCATCGCGAATAGGTTTCAGATTCTCGTCTTTCCTAAAACTATAAAATAATTCAAATTGCTCTAAAAATCTTGCTGAAATTTTCCCGACATTTTCGGTATTATGAACGGATTGATCAATACTATATTTAGTATTTTTCGACTGCCCTAAAAATAAACCTAAATAATTTTCATATTTAGATATAGTAGTATTAAGTCCATAATTCAATCTATTACCGAATTCATGACAATCAATCCCGCTATAACGATTTGAATAGAATATATTCTTCTCCGACAATTCATATTTATTAGGATCAATGATAATAAATTGATTATCTCGGCGTTGCAATTTTCGCCCCACCGTAAAAGAGGCTATGGGTTCGGTAAGTAAAGTAATATTATTAGCAATAACTCCCGCTAACGGATAACGCCAGACGGTTTGAAATTCCGGTATGTTTCTAGCCAGAGTTTTTTGATCTCTAATTTTATTTAGATACTCATGTCGAATAAAATAAAAATCCTCTCTATCTTTCAGAGCAAAACTAAAAATCTGTCCGGAAGGGGTTAATAAATTATGGACAAAAGATAATTGCAACGAAGTCCTAGCAAGCTGTTTGCCTATTCTTTCCTTGTATAGTAAAGTATTATTTTCGATAACAAAATAGCTAGTCTCATTATCGTTTAAGTTAATAACGTTTTTTGTAATAATTTTAGGAAGAATTAAAGGATCGGTAGCACTACTATCATTAGCACCGAGTCCTTGAAGGTCTATAGCTTCGACCACTAAATAATTAGCATCGTGAATTTTATTTAAAAATACTTTAGAAGTTAAATAAGAACTATAATTATCATAATAGTTCTTTAAATATGCTTTATCAGAAGTGCGCTCTAATTTAAATCCGTAAGCATATTCTTTATTAATAAAATTACCGCTTGTTACATAATGATAGCCGTTAACTTTTTCATTTTTTATTTTTTGACTGTTTTTTTCTAAAAAATACGGTAAGTTACCGTAATTACCTTCAAAAATTATAGAATCCGTACTATTAAAACGATAACGCCCCTCAAGTTCAAAAATTTGATATTTTTGGAAAATTCTAGGAGTTAAAGTAAAATCCATATTAGGCTTTGCTCGATAATATAGAGGTATACCTAAACCTTCATTTTTTATACTAGGAATTAATATACCGGAACTGGCCGGAGCCGAAGGAGTAGGATGTGCAAAATACGGTAAATATATAATCGGTACGCCGTATACCTCAAAAAACATATTCCTGTAAGTTATCCTATTTGCATCAAAATCAACATAGGTATCTTTGGCAGAAATCTGCCAAATAGGGTTTTTATTGCAAGTAATTTCACAGGGCGTAAATTTACTATAATAAAGGCGAGCTTTGTTTTCATCAATCCTTTCAGCGAGCTTTGATAGTAAAAGAGTATTATCACCGAAAAATAAAATAAAATCCGAAATCACTCCGGTTTTAAATTTATCCTTTAAAACTACTTTTTCACCTATAATAATTTTATTTTTTTCGTCTTTGACTTTAACATTTCCTTCTGCCCACAAAATATCATTTTCTATATCGTAAAGTAAATTATCCGCCGTTAACAAATAATTATTCAGAGTGATGCTAATATTACCTTTAGCGTATATTAACTTTTCACTTTCATTATATTCAATAAAATCGGCAGCTACATTATCTATTTTAACGCCCTTAGCCTGTCTAATCGCACTCGAAAAACCTATAACCGGAAATATGATAATGATAATTAATAAGCTGCATACAAGACGCATTTAATATTACTCAAGATATAATTAATAGTGGAAAATAATAGCAAGCTATATTAAATATATCAAAGTAATTATAAAAGATTATAAAAATTTACTTGCTCTTGTTAGGTATAGACTAGTATTCTAAAATAAATGCTTGTCATTCCTGCACTGTTGAGGCGTTGTTGCATGGCTCGTAATTTACCGTATTATGGTTATTACAAGTATGGTGTCATACCGTGGCTTGACACCGCGGTACTTTTAAAAAATATCCGAAATATAGCAATTTCTGATCCATATCACAATGCCAGCTCGCAATGACGGGGTTTTGCGTTAATTTCAATCCACGTAACAATGTACCATTTTAAGTAATATTACCATGCTAGATAATTTTATCGATAATCAATCGGCTAAAGAGTTTTCCGTTAGTGAGATTTCTAATAAAATTAAAGAATTATTAGAAAGTAATTTCGGTTATGTTAGAGTAAAAGGGGAAATTTCCGGTCTTAAAATAGCTAGTTCAGGTCACGGTTACTTTAATTTAAAAGAAAATACGGCTATTTTAGCTTGCACTTGTTGGCGTCCCACTCTTGCTAAAATTAAATTTCCGTTGACGGATGGAATGGAAGTAGTCATCAGCGGCAAACTATCCGGCTATTCAGGTAATTCACGCTATCAATTATCGGTAGATAACCTTGAGCCGGCGGGTCTTGGCGCCATGATGCAAATTTTAAATGAACGTAAAGCACGATTAGAGAAAGAAGGTTTATTTAATAAGGTAAGAAAAAAATTGCCTTTCTTACCGACTAAAATCGGTGTCGTTACGTCAATAACCGGCGCGGTTATAAAAGATATCATTCACCGAATTACCGACCGTTTCCCGTCCCGCATAATAATATGGCCCGTTAGTGTACAAGGGGAAAATGCCGGCAATGAAATTGCCGAGGCTATAGAAGGATTTAATAATTTAGAAGAAGTAAATAAACCGGACGTAATAATTGTTGCTCGAGGCGGCGGCTCAATAGAAGATCTTTGGTCTTTTAACGATGAGATATTAGTACGAGCTACTTTTAACTCAGAAATTCCTATTATTTCAGCAGTCGGTCATGAGGTAGATTATACTTTAATTGACCTAGCAGCCGATAAAAGAGCGCCTACCCCGACTGCGGCAGCCGAATTTGCCGTACCGGTACTTTCTATTTTAAATTATACGTTACAATCTCACTTGCATGTTTTACTAAGCCGTATTAATCAATTAATTAAATATCAACAACAACATATTTCTAACTATAACAAAATACATAGATATTTTGTAAATTATATTAATAATAAACAACAACTACTTGATGAAGTAGGTTTTAATTTAATAGATTCCTTACCTTATTTGATTAATAAAAAACAAATAAAACTTGAATCTTTTACAAAAGATAGGATTAATCCCGTTAAAATAATTACTTATAAATTATTAGAATTGACACATCAAACCGGTTATATGATAAAATCAATCGATAATAGTTTGAAAAATTTTGAATATAAACTAACGTTAAATAGTTCACTTCTAACAAGCTTAGATTATAATAATGTACTTAAACGCGGCTTTACTATCATTAAAAGTGAAAACGGTAAATTTTTATCTTCAAAAGCTGTGGCAGAAACTAAAGAAAAATTTAGTATTAATTTTTTTGACGGCGAAATTAAAGTGATTAGAGACACAAAATGTCATACCGTGGCTTGACCGGTGTTGTTGCATGGATGGTTAAAAACGCTCTCGATGTCATTCTAGCTAAAGGCGGGAATCCGGAAAATACTTAAAATAAGCAAAATTATATAATAAATTACTATTTAATTTGCTCCTATTAACTTTCTAGATTCCCGCCTTTAGCTAGAATGACATCGAAAATTCGAGCCAGGCAACAAGGCCCGCAGGTGGAAACAATTAACTATAATTTAAATTATACAGAGATTGATATATGAGAATAAAAATTTTTAAACTCTTTGTGTTTATATTGATTATTTTAAAAAATTTCTATGCTTTAAGTGAAGCCGTACCCGGTCAACCTTTACAAAGTCAACCTTCTATCGCAAATCCATCGACTATAGAATGTAACCATGTACCGGATAAGAAAACTTTAATAAACGGTTGGTACACAAATATCCCTTATCAATATATTACTACTACTCCGAACGGCAATATTAACGTCGCCGGCATGGATATTGAATTAATTAATGCTTTTGCTAAAAAAGCGGAAATTAGTATAGTTAAGGAAGAAAATAATTGGTTTCAAAACCAATTAGATATCGAACAAGGCACATTAGATATGGCAAGCGGAGCTACTTATACTATAGAAAGAAGTGAATATGCTTATTTCTCAAAGCCTTACAGGTCAGAAGAACTTTCACTATTTATTATCGATCCACTCGCAAAAAAACTAAATTTTCAAAACATTAATCAGTTTATGGCGCAAATACGTTTATTTAATCTTCATCTTGGCGTGATTAAAGGTAACGTATACGGTCTTCCGGAATTTACCGATTTTCTACAAAGTGAAAAAAATAGCGATATAATTACTGTATATCAAAATGATATGGAATTAGTTAACGGACTTATGACAAAAGAAATTGACGGGTTTGTTAGCGATAGAATAGTCGGCGCCGTAAATATTTTGAATGCGAAAGTTGAGCAAAAAATAACGGAAGTTCCTTTAAATATAAAAACACCGATACATTTAATGTTTAGTAAAAAAACCGTATCTTTAAATGTAGTACAAAAATTTAATTATGCAATAGACGCATTTATTACTAGCAATGAATATAAGAAAATTACAAAAACTTACCTGTATCATATTTTATTACCTAAATCTATCGACTCTAGATGGTGTCATATTATCGTTATGATCGGAAGTTTAGCTTTTGCAGTTTCGGGTATTATAATAGGCGCTAAGAATAATACTACTTTATTCGGTACTTTTTTATTTGCAATATTACCGTCTATTAGCAGCTGTATTATACTTGATTTAATAGTAAATCATGATACGGGACATTTAAATTTTGATTTTACTCCCTTTTATTTTTACTATGTCTTTATATCCGTATTAATCAGTTTTACCGCTATTAAACTATTTAGCTCTTACAATAAACAAGTTTATGAAGATAGTTTTTTAGATCAAGTATTTATTAATATTCTTGCTATTTGTGATGCATTTGGGCAAGCAAGTTTTGTAGTTATCGGCATTGTCATGATTATTATACAAAAAATTGAACCGCTTGGATTTTGGGGACCGTTTTTCGCCTGTATAACTGCCAATAGCGGCGTAATATTCCGAGATTTTATCAGCGGAGGACAATTTACCAAAGGAGTCCCGAAAGGTCTAACTATTGAAATATCAATATTATGGGGGGTATGTTTTAGCGTATTACTTGATATATACGGCTCAAACCCTGATTATAATACAATAGAATATTCTATGATGGCGGTAATTGCCGGAGCATTTTTTACTCATCTTTTAGTTTATTATTTCAGTTTCCCGGAATGGAGATTTCGTAATGACAAAATAACGGAAGAAAATACGGCAGGGCAGAAATGAAGAGAGCTATAAAAAATGAAGTATATGTAAGTGTAACTTGAAGAGTTATACCGTGGCTTGACCCACTAGTGTACGAACGTTGAAAAAAGGCTGTGTCATGCCGTGACTTGATCACGGCATCCAGGAAAATAAAGCCATATTAGACTTATTTTAGAATCTTTTTATGATATTATAAGCTGGACTGAAGTGGTCGTAGCCACGGAATGACAGAATTTTTACCTCTTTATTTAAACGTTCGTACAGTAGTGGGCTTGACCACGGTATGACATCGTACTTGTAATAACCATAATACGATAATTATGATCCACGCAACAACACCTTCCCGTGCAGGCGGAGCGTTGTTGCATGGCTCGATAAAAGCAGCAATATCTTCCCGCAAGAATGGGTTTCAATAATTACACTACAGAGCAAAAATGAAAATAGCCGCTTGGAATATTAACTCCATAAAAATAAGACTTGAGCATTTACGTAATTTTTTAACCGAAGTAAATCCTGATATTTTATTATTACAAGAAATAAAATGCGAAACCGATAATTTTCCGTTTAACGAACTATCTGATCTACCGTATAACTTTTATGTTCACGGACAAAAATCATATAACGGCGTTGCTATTTTATCTAAATTTCCCGCGGACGAAGTAATAAAGGATTTTCCTGATAATTATTGCTCTGATCAATCAAGATTTTTGGAAATTAACGTATCCACTCCCATTGGTTTTTGCAAAGTAATTTCATTATACGCTCCTAACGGCTCGCTAGTCGGTAGCGATAAATTTGAAGCAAAACTAAAATTTTATGATAGCTTTATCAAATATTTATCCTTGCAAAAATCTTTTGAAGAACAAATCATCATAGGCGGAGACTTTAATATTGCACCGTTTGATATTGATGTATATTCTCCGAGTATACTTACCGACACTACTTGCTTTACTCTACAAGAACAAAAAAAATTCCGAACAATCTTAAATTTAGGGTTTGAAGATTTATATAGATTCGGAAACCCTAATACTCAAGAATTTTCCTGGTGGGATTATAGAGCCGGATGCTTTGAGCAAAATAGAGGTATGCGTATTGACATGCTACTTGGCTCTAACGGTGCGGTTGACTATTTAGACAATTGTTATATGGATTATAGTTTAAGGGCTAAAGTAAAGCCTTCTGATCATATACCGATAGTGGCGAGTTTTCACAGGACGAAGTAATAACATCATTACGATGAGGCACAGGCATTGTTACATGGCTCATAATTTACCGTATTAATACGGTTATTATAAGTACGGTGTCATACCGTGGCATGACAAACGCTTTGCAAAAATTCGAGCCATGCAACAACGCCTACATCTCCCTAGCTCATACGTTTAACGATCCAAGACCTCCACGCAATAATGCCGCGCGGGAATGACATCCGCAGCGTTTTTTATCGATCCACACAATTAACATTAAATAGGATATAAAAATAATGTCACCAAAATTTATGAATTTTTACGAAAAATATATGACTGTTATGGGAATAATAGGTAATTTCATGTTTTACGTACAGGCATATAAAATATTTACCTGTAAATCTGCAAGTTCGGTCTCGCTACCGGCTTTTACGATTAGTGCCGTTGCTCTTAGCAGTTGGCTATTATACGGTATTTTATTAAAAAACACTCCTATCATAATAGCCAATATAGTCGGATTAGTGGGAGCTTTAATTGTTTTAACGGCGATAATGATGTATTAAATTAGATAAATTTATTACCGCAATGCATTATTGCGTGGATCAAAAATTGCTATATTTTGGGTATTCTTTAAAAGTACCGCGGTGTCATGCCGTGGCTTGACCCACTACTGTACGAACGTTGAAAAAAGGCTGTGTCATGCCGTGACTTGATCACGGCATCCAGGAAAATAAAGCCATATTAGACTTATTTTAGAATCTTTTTATGATATTATAAGCTGGATTCCGTGGTCGTAGCCACGGAATGACAGAATTTTTACCTCTTTATTTAAACGTTCGTACAGTAGTGGGCTTGACCACGGCATCCAGTTAAGCTTTTTAATTTTTTCTGGATACCGTGGTCAAGCCACGGTATGACAAGGTTTAAGCGATTTTAACCATCCACGCAATGCCTCCGGCGTTGTTGCATGGCTACCGGAATCACCATTGCGAGCATTTGTGCGAAGCGCGGCAATCTAGAAAATAATAATTTTCACAGCATTTTCCGCTATTTTTTGTTTAGAAAGTCAATAAATACTATTACCACTCTAAAATGTTATTCTCTTCCCAGAACATCCATCTTTTTTCTTCGTAATTAGTAGAATTACCAATTTTATAAGGATCAATTGTTCCGGAGTTTAAACGAATTTTATATACAATACCCTTATATGTCCCAACATATAGAAATTTCTCATCTGATGTAATATCCATAGTTTGGATATTAAAACCTAAATAATCATCCCATAAATGATCGCCATTATAGCTTCTGGCACGTATATACCCTTGAGCATCACCGATTATATATCCATAAGATGTAGAAACAGCTGCATAGACACGGCTTTCAGTATCTAATTCAATATAATCTTCATAATCTTCTTGTTTTTCAAGGTTGCCATTATTTTGTATTTCTTGAAGTTGTACTGCTATTGTACCACCGTTATAAAAATGACAAGAATTAAAAGCTATCTGTTTATCATCTTGTGAAAAAATAGCATAATGTGGGTAAGATGAAATAGGTAAAGCAGAACCTATTAGATTTCCATTTATGTCATAAAGGTTATGGAAAGAACTTTGAAAACCTAAAGCTATATATTGATTATTATGTGAAAGAGAAAAATGAAACATAGGAAACTCCCATAACTCTAAAATATTTTTTAGTGGTTTTCCTTTTTTCTTAGGGTTATCTTTAATATATTCGTCATAATATTGTTTATCGGGAAAAATTAAAGTTCTTCTATTTGTCTCTAGTTCTAATAATATTAAGCCAAAGCTATATCCGCCCATTAGAATTTTTTTACCGTCAGAAAAAGGAACATATAAATCTCCAAATATATTTGATAAATCACAATCATTTACTGCAATAGAGCCATCAGGAAAATAAACTTTTTCTTTTGCCCAAGGTTTATAGGTTATTTCTTTATCATTGTGATAATTTGTTAAATAGATACCGTCTTCTTTTATGTAAGAAATTATTTTTTTCTGAGGACATACTCCAAAATCTAAAACATTCTTTAATTCATGAAATTTTTTATTTTTATATACGTAACAATTTCTTTGATAATATATCCGGTTATCTTCACTTAAAAGTCTAGGCTCATCTACAGCTACTAAAAATATATCATCACTTATAGCAACAATTTTATGAATATTGCCTACCGTATCTTTATTTTCCGTAAATGAATAAAAGATTTCAGTTTGTGGAGGAAATAGCTCTCTTAACTGTTTTACCTTATTGTTTTTGTTAAATTCTAAAATTATTTTGTATACTTCTTCTACATATTTTTCTCGAGTATCAATTGGTGCTTCTGTTTTTACCGGTTCTTGCCATAGCGTCTTCATTCCTTCATTTCTAAACTCATTAACATTTTTTGTGTATTTTAAAGTTTCTTCTTTATACCCCGTAGATAATTGTTTTATTTTTGAATTTTTAAAAAAACTAAACATTTTATATATTCTTACTCTAAGGATTAATTGCCGTGTCGATGCTAACGCACCTCCTCGCAATGACGGGTTTTTTTATCAGGATTTCGAGCCGTGCAACAACGCCAACGCCGCCACGGAATGACAACTGCCGATCTTACGCCGGTATATCCTCTACCATCCGTTGTTTTTTAGTAGGCTTAACCACATTATTAGAAGTAATTGCCGGCTGCGCTAGACCGTTTACTACATCCTTTGTAATATGAACCTGCATTTTTTTTAGTTCTGCAACTTTATACATACTATCTAGTAACAGATTCTCAAGGATTGAGCGAAGACCCCTAGCGCCTGTTTTCTTAGCTAGAGCTTTTTCGGCAATCGCCTCTAAAGCATCTAAATCAATATTAAGCTCGGTCTCGTCTAATTCAAATAGTTTTTTATATTGTTTTATTATAGCATTTTTAGGCTGAGTTAAGATTGTAACTAATGCTTGTTTATCAAGATCGTCCAAAGTAGTTACTACCGGCAATCTACCGATAAATTCAGGTATTAAACCGAATTTAGTTAAATCCTCAATCTCAAGTAATTTTAATAATTCACCGCTATTTTTCTCTTTATTCATATTAACATTGGCAGCAAATCCCATAGAGCTTTGGCTTGTCCTTGCCGTTATAATATTATCTATGCCCATAAAGGCCCCGCCGCAAATAAACAAAATGTTAGAAGTATCTAGCTGAACAAAATCTTGTTGCGGGTGTTTTCTTCCTCCCTGAGGCGGCACGGAAGCAACAGTTCCTTCCATAATTTTAAGCAAAGCTTGTTGTACTCCTTCGCCCGATACGTCTCTTGTAATAGAGAGATTTTCCGATTTGCGGGCTATTTTATCGACCTCATCAATATAGACTATGCCTTTTTGAGCTTTGGCTATATTAAACTCGGCGGATTGTAATAACCGCAATAATATGTTTTCAACATCTTCTCCGACGTAACCTGCTTCGGTTAAAGAAGTAGCGTCCGCCATTGTAAAAGGTACATCAAGAATTTTAGCAAGCGTTTGAGCAAGTAATGTTTTTCCCGAACCGGTAGGACCGATTAGCAAGATGTTTGATTTAGTAAGCTCAACGTCGTTATTGCCTGATTCAAGATATTCAAGCCTTTTATAATGATTATAAACCGCTACCGCTAAAACTTTTTTAGCTTGATCTTGCCCAATGACATAATCATTTAATATTGCACAAATTTTTTGCGGTGCGGGAATCGAAGAAGTAATTTGCTTAAGCGCAACTTTAGTTTCTTCCTTCATAATTTCCGTACAAAGATCAAGGCATTCATTACAAATGAAAACCGCCGGTCCTGCTATTAATTTTTTTACTTCATGTTGTTTTTTACTGCAGAAAGAACAAATTAATTCTTTTTTATTAGTTTCCGTTACCATTAAATCTTCTCTTTTTATTTTAATTAATAATTTATAAAACCCTTGCGTACATGTAATAATCCTTATGTTGTCCTGCAACAATTTCATATTTTTTTAAGATGCCTTCTTTAACAAAACCGCATCTCTCTAAAAGATTAATAGAACGATGATTATCGGTTATCACCGTTGCTTGTACTCTAATTAACCCCATATAATCGGCAAATTTTAAAATATTCTTTATAGATTTTAACATTATCCCCTGCCCCCAAAAATCAACATCAAGATCATAGCTTATTTCTGCTCGCAGATGTGCGATCGTTATCATATTAAAGCCGGCAGTACCGATAAGCTTATTATTATCTTTAAGGGCTATTCCCCAATAAAAGCTTCTCCGGTTTTTATATAAACTAGCCCAATAATGAACTTCGCTAAGCGCTTCTTCAAGGCTAGACGGTCTATTATTATCCGTTAAATATAACGCCATTTCCGGCTTTTTCATATAATTAAAATAGTCTTCCGCATCCTCATCGGTTAACTCTCTTAAAACTACGTCATTTAAGTCTAAAATAGGAAACGGTCCCTGTAAATATTCTCTAACTGTCATATATATTTGATAGGGTCTTGTATATTATTTTTTTTAAAGGCATCTAACCTAATAAAACAAGAATGACATGTTCCACACGATAATCCTTCTTCTGTTGGATCGTAACATGATATTGTTTTAGAATAATCTACTCCAAGCTCTCTACCGGTTTTAATAATTTCTTCTTTCGTCATCTGAAGTAGCGGCGCGTGAATTTGAATGCGCTGCCCCTGCACCCCTGCGGCAGTAGCTAAATTTGCCATTGCCTCAAAAGATTTTATATATTCCGGACGGCAATCCGGATAATTAGCGGAATCGCTTGCGTGAACTCCAATAAAAATATCCGTTGATCCTATTATTTCGGCAAACCCAAGAGCAAAACTTAAAAATATAGTGTTACGAGCCGGTACGTAAGTAACGGGTATCTCACTTGGAAGTTCATTAGTATCATGATAATGAGGAACGTCTATTTGATCATCGGTCAGAGCAGAACCGCCAAAGGCTCGAAGGTCAATCTCAATAATTTTATGTTGCTTTACATCATAGTTTTTGACTAATTCCTTTATTTTTTGTAGTTCAACTTTGTTACGTTGATGATAATTAAAACTTATAGCGTGAATTTCGTAATTCATTTTTTTCACCATCGCAAGTACAGTCGATGAATCTACGCCGCCGCTTACTAAAATTACCGCTTTTTTCATTCTTAAAATATTATTATGTTTTTTTCAAAATAAATTATAGCGCAAGTAAAAAAATCATGAAATAAAAAATATAATTTTTATTAGTCATTCTTATATTGCTCTTGACTAAATCTTCCAAATAATCTAAGTTTACGTTGTTATAATTACGGTGGCATTGCGTGCGTGGATAATTAAAACGTCATTACGAGGAGGCAATGCCCGCGTGGATCAAAATCGTTGCAAAAACCCCGTCATTGCGCGGAGGTATGTAAGTACCGACGCGGCAATCTAATCTTTGTCATGCTGAACTTGTTTCAGCATCTTTTTTAATAGATACTGAAATAAATTCAGGATGACTATATTTAGCCGGATTGCCGTAGCCACTTCGTGGCTTCGCAATGACGCTTCGATATCTACGGCAGTAATACCACTTACGGCGGATGTAGCTCAGCTGGTTAGAGCATCAGATTGTGATTCTGAGGGTCGCGGGTTCGAGTCCCGTCATTCGCCCCATTTATACGCGTTGTTGCATGGCTCAAATTTTCGATGTCATTCTAGCTAAAAACAAGAATCCAGAAAGTATTTAAGCGAATTATATAGTAAATTTTTATATAATTTTATTTATTTTAAGTGTTTTTTCTGGATTCCCGCCTTTAGCTAGAATGACATACTGCTGCTTTTATCGAGCCATGCAACAACGCTACGCCTACGCGGGAATGACATAAACCTATACTTTTCAGACTAACTGAACAGTATAAGCTACATTTCCCATTCCTTTTGTCTAAACCAATGATGCCATGGATATCAAACTTCTATATAGACTGATTAAATATTTAGGGTTTTATAAAAAAGACCTTATTATTGTTACGGCGTCTTTATTATCCGTATCAATTTCATTATTATTAATGGGCGGTGTTTTTAGGGAATTAGTTGATAACGGCTTAACCGAAAATTATCAAACATCAATTAATAAATCCATATTATTTATTTGCCTATTGATTGTTATCTTAAGTATCAGTAGTTTTTTTCGCTCTTATTATATTAATAATGTTGCCGAAAAAGTAGTTACTCAAATTAGAAAAGAGTCTTATAACAACTTAATTAATTATGAAATTGCCGGATTTGAAGAATTAAAAATCGGTGAGATTATTTCGCGGCTTACCGGTGATATAGATTTAATAGCCAAACTTATCGTTAATTTCCTGTCTTTTTTCATTCGTAATTTTGTGATGTTAATCGGCGGTATCGCCTTAATGTTTTTTGAAAGCTACAAGCTTACAGGGATAGTAATTATTACTATTCCTTTATTGTTAATCCCGTTAATTAAATTCGGTAAACATGTAAAAGCTCTATCAAAAAAGGCTTTAAATGCTCAAGCGGAAATAGTCTCTAATATAGAAGAAAGCTTTACTAATATCCGCGCTATCCATGCTTTTAATCAACAAACAAATAAAATTTTCGATTTCGATAAGCAAGTAGTTCTCTATTTAAAACATTCCGCTAGCCGTTTAAAAATCCGTGCATTATTTTTTGCCGTCTCAATAGCGGTGATACTTACTTCTATCACTTTAGTTATTTGGATCGGCAGCATGGACATAGTCGCCGGCAATTTATCTGCCGGCTCTATGGTTTCATTTATTTATTATGCCATTATTGCCGGAATAAGTAGCGGCGGAATTTTTGAACTTTTAAGTGAAATGCATTTACCGCTCACGGCTCTTGAAAGGGTATTAACTCTTACGGATTCATACGATAAAACCGCTCTATGTCATAGCCGCGAAGGCGGGTATCCGGATGTTAATGTCGAAGGCAAGAAGGAAGGAGAGATTACCCTAGAGTTTAAAAACATAAATTTTGCTTATCCTTCAAGACCGAATTTAAAAATTATCAATAATATTTCTTTTAAAATATCCAAGGGTAAATTTATCGGTATAGCCGGCAGGTCAGGCTGCGGCAAAACTACTTTAATGCAGCTATTATTAAAATTTTATTTCCCCAGTAGCGGTTTAATTACTATCGCAGATCAAGATATAGCATTTATAAACTCTAGCGCGGTTAGGAATTTAATTGCTTACGTCCCGCAAGAAGCTAGTATTTTTTCAGGTACTATTAGATCGAATATTATTTTTGCAAAACCTGATGCTACCGACGAAGAAATAGCAAAAGTTACGGAAATAACGAGAATAACGGAATTTGCCGCCAAAATTCATGACGGGATTAACACGAAAATCGGCGAAAAAGGTATAAGATTGTCAGGCGGGCAGAAGCAAAGAATAGCACTTGCGCGCGCTTTACTTCACAACCCGCAAATTTTACTTCTCGATGAAGCAATGAGTGCTTTAGATACGATGAGCGAACAAAAATTATTAAGTTCAATAAAACAATTAATGAAAGGAAAAATTATATTATCGATTGCCCACCGTATTAGCGGCATTGAACACGCCGATAATATTTTAGTAATAGATAAAGGGCAATTAGTTGCCGAAGGCTCTCACGATGATTTACTATTAAATTCAGAAATTTACCGCCTAATTTGTCGTGAACAACTGACAACAACAAAAAATGAGTAACATATTTGTTGCAATAACAATTCATTTTCGATAAAAAAATTAAATTGTTATGTAATTTAACTTGAAAGCTCTTATACTTAAGTTATAATCATTTATACAAAAACAAAAAGGTTTATCAAAAATGAAAAATTTATTAAAGGTTCTATTAGTTCTAGCTTTTTCAACATCGGCTTTTGCTGACATGGCAAAAATGCCTGCACCGGAATCTGTTACTACAGATGCGATCATGCAAATGAATACTGCAGATCAAAAAAGTTGGGTTGATAGCTTAACTTCCGATCAGTATAATGTGTTAAGTGCCGATGTTCAAAAGTGGGTTATGGACAATACTACTCCTGAGCAAAAAACAAAATTAGGTATTTCTCAATAATATTATTATTTAGATTAAGCTATTCTTAAATAGTGAATTTAATATAATAATATTATTTTAAATTCTGACGAAATGCCGGTATAAAGTATATATTTACTTTATACCGGTTATTTATTTGTATAATAATTTTGAAAATTTCTAAGTAATATATCATCCTTACCCCTCTTTTTTATTTTTTCATCGATTAGTAATTCTTAAAATGATGTCATCCGCGAAGGCATCAGGCGTTGTTGCATGGCTCGATAAAAGCAGCAGTATGTCATTCTAGCTAAAGGTGGGCGTTGTTGCATGGCTCGAAAATTAATAAAAAAACTCGTCATTGCGAAGCCACGAAGTGGCTGCGGCAATCCAGGCTATCCCGAATGTAATGAGGGATTTAATTAGAATACTAAACAAGTTTAGTATAAAAATATGTTTAACTGGATTGCCACGTCGGCATAAATGCCTCCTCGCAATGACGATTCCGGTAGCCATGCAACAACGCCCTAAAGGCGGGAATCCAGAAAATAATAGTCATCCTGAATTTATTTCAGGATATCTTGAATTAGATGCTGAAACAAGTTCAGCATGACAAAAGCAAAAAAAGTCTAGATTCCCGCACTCCCTTTGGTCGCGGCTTTGTTGCATGGCTCTAAAAAAGTGCCGTATGTCATTCTAGCTAAAGGCGGGAATCTAGAAAATAATAGTCATCCTGAATTTATTTCAGGATCTATTACAGGGGATGCTGAAACAAGTTCAGCATGACAAAAGCAAAAAAAGTCTGGATTCCCGCTTTCGGGCGTTGTTGCATGGCTACCAGAATCGTCATTGCGAGGAGGCATTTATGCCGACGTGGCAATCCAGTTAAACATATTTTTATACTAAACTTGTTTAGTATTCTAATTAAATCCCTCATTACATTCGGGATAGCCTGGATTGCCGCAGCCACTTCGTGGCTTCGCAATGACGAGTTTTTTTATTAATTTTCGAGCCACGCAACAATGCCATTGCCTCCTCGCAATAACGATGCTTTTTGCAACGATTTTAATCCACGCGGGCAATGCCGGGTTAGAATAACCTTAAAGGACATTACTTTACCGGAACGATCTTAATCTTATGAACAAAAACATATAAATTATTTTTATGAAGCTCTTTCTTACTGTTATAATTATGGAAATTTTAGCGGGCGCGGAAGTAGATTTATTCGTCCCAAGTTTCCCTGATTTACAAAATACCTTTAATCTTTCTCCTTTTATGGTAGAGTGGTTACTGGGTGTGAACCTAATAGCCTATTGCATAACGTCACTTATAGTCGGTAATTTAGGAGATCGTTACGGTCGTAAACCGATTATTATTATCGGACTGTTTATTTTTAATTTAGGTACTTTATTATGTATGCTTGCAAATAGTTATCAGCTGTTACTAATAGGCAGATTCTTGCAAGGAAGCGGTATATCGGCGGTAGCGGTGCTTGTATATGTAGTATTGGCCGATATTTACTCAGTGCAACAACAACAAGAAATGATGGGAGTCCTAAACGGTACTATTACTCTTTCTATGGCCTTTGCACCTGTTGCAGGTAGTTATGTAAATTTATTTTGGGGTTGGCACGGTAATTTTGTCTTATTATTTTTATTCGGCATAACTAGTCTAATACTCGGTTTATTATTTATCCCGAAAGGTCAAACAAATAGAGAAGTACGAATTTCTTTAAAAGAATATTTACCGGTTTTCAAATCACGAAAAGCTATTTATTATTTACTTACATTGATGTTTCTTGCACAAGGATATTGGGTTTTTGTCGGTATAGCGCCGATTCTATATATGCAAGATTTAGGGGTGTCGCTTCAAGCTTTCGGACTTTATCAAGGTTCGCTGGCTGCATTATTTGCAGCTATGAGTTTTACTAGCGGTTATTGTTTCAAAAAATTCGGCATTAAAAATTGTTTTTATTTTGGCATGTTATTTATAATATTATTTCTAGTTGCCGATACTATTCTAATTATAAATAAAACTACCGATCCACTTACAATAACAATAATTATGTTATTACTTTCACTAGGAATAATATATCCGTTTAACATATTATGGCCGTTATTACTTGAGGCAATTCCTAACGGTAAGGCTCGTATGACGGGTGTTTTTACTTCCGCTAGGTTAGTTTCAGTGGCAATAGGTTTACAATTGGTCGGCTGGTTGTATAACGGCACTTATGCACCGCTAGGTATAACTATATGCGTTGCCACCGCATTTGGGTTATTGACATGTTATAAATTATTTCAATATGATAAAGTTTTTGAGTGTTCTATTCAAAAGAATTAATAAGACGGCACTCGGTGTGGCAATCCAGAAAATAATAGTCATCCTGAATTTATTTCAGGATCTATTACAGAGGATGCTGAAACAAGTTCAGCATGACAAAGAAAAATCTAGATTCCCGCCTGCGCGGGAATGACATAAAGGATAGCAAGAATAACATCAAAAATATGAGCCATGCAACAAGGCCCCTTTGCAACAACGTATTAAAAAATTTAACTTAAATATTCAAGATGACTAATAAAAATTTTATTTTAAAAGTAGCGTTTAGATATTTTAGAGCCAAGAAAAACGAAAAATTTGTTTCTATTATTGCCGGTTTTTCATTGCTCGGAGTAACTATCGGCGTTGCAGCTTTGATAGTAGTAATGTCGGTCATGAACGGCTTTCATACCGAGCTTACCAAAAATATTATCGGGCTAAACGGTGATATAGTGATAAGCCCGACGGCAAGCGTTATCGATGATTATCAAGAAATTAAAACTAAGTTACTTAAGCAAGATTACGTAAAACACGTAACTATCGTCGCGCACGGACAAGCTTTGGCACTTGGAAAAAGAAATAATAGCGGTGCGCTTATTAAAGGTATTGATATAAAGGATTTGAGTGTTAAGAACGAGATTCTAAAAAATGTCAATTTCGGTAGTTTTAACGATTTTCACGGTAAAAACGTCGTAGCTTTAGGAAGCGAGCTAGCAAGTAATCTCGGCGTTAATGTCGGTGATAAGCTTAAGCTAATTTCACCGAATGCGATTTCAACGGCTTTCGGTAGTATACCGCGCTCGAAAGAGTTTAAAGTTATAGCGAGTTTTACCAGCGGCATGTATGATTACGACAGTACAACTATATTAATGCCGCTGGAAGCCGCGCAAAATTTTTTATCGCTCGGCAATAATATTAACCTTATTGAACTCAATACCGCACACCCCGACCAATCTCTTCCTTATTCATATAAAGTGCAGCAATTACTAGGTAGCGACGTAAGAGTAACTAGCTGGCAAATATTACACATGCAATTTTTAAATGCGCTAGCGGTGGAGCGGATAGCAATGTTTACTATTCTTTCCTTAATTATTACTGTTGCTGCTTTTAATATTATTTCTAGCTTGTTTATGCTAGTTAAAGATAAAACTTCGGATATCGCAATATTGCGGACTATCGGTGCAAGTACTAAACAAATCATGATCATTTTTATTTGTAACGGCATGTTTATCGGTCTGCTTGGGACTATACTCGGCGTAATACTCGGTACGGGTTTTTCTTACAATATCCAGACTATCAAAACTTCTTTAGAAAAAATAACCGGTACTAAACTTTTTGAAGCCGCAATTTATTTCCTCTATACTCTGCCTTCGGAAGTGAGAATAGAGGATATAGTATTAATTACTTCTTTATCGATAATATTATGTTTCTTGGCAACGATTTATCCTTCTTACAAAGCTTCTAAATTAAATCCTGTGGACGCCCTAAGATATGAGTAACAACGTTTTAATTTTAAAAAATATTTCAAAACAATATAACCAAGGAAAAACGATTGTCAGAGTGCTAGACGATCTTAATCTGACCGTTAACGAAGGCGAATTAATTGCAATAATCGGCTCTTCCGGTAGCGGTAAATCGACTTTACTACATATTGCAGGTCTCCTTGATAAACCGACAAATGGAGAAGTCATTATCCCGAATGCGAATCAGAAACAAAATCATCTAATCCGACTATATCATTTAGGCTTTATTTATCAACAACACCATTTGCTTAAGGATTTTACCGCTCTTGAGAATGTTATCTTACCGAAATTAATCGCCGGAGGTGATGAAGAAGAAGCAATAAAAGAAGCAGAGGATATTTTACTTAGCCTTAGCTTAGTTAAAAAATCACATAATATGCCCGGAGAATTATCGGGCGGCGAGCAGCAGCGTGTTGCTATTGCTCGCAGCTTAATTAATAAACCTAAAATCATTTTAGCGGATGAGCCGACCGGTAACCTTGACCCTAAAACTAGTAATGAAGTGTTTAATTTACTTCTTAAAGTTGCAAAGGAACAAAATACCGCTATTATTATGGTCACCCATAACCATGAAATAGCTCATAAAATGGATAAAATATATGAGCTAAAGCATGGAGCATTAAAAATTAAATAACATCATATTTTTTAGTCAACTATTATAAAGGCAAATGTTAGTAATAAACCTTGCTTTAAACTTTAAAAATTATCATAATAAGATAAATTATTTAATATTTTTTAAATAAGGTTTATACATGGCTAAACAAAAAGAAAATGTTCCTATAATATTTACTCTTTCTTTAGGCGGTAAAGATGCAATATTACAAAGAATAAATGAAAAAGGAGCTGAACAAAAAATATCCGTTATTTCACTTAAACCGAACAAAGAAAGCAATATATCTGATAAAGATCGAATTTTAAGAGAAATAATTGAAGAATCAGGACGTAAAACTCCGATACTTAATATTCAACATTCTTCAAATGATCATTACCCTATATTTGGATTACAAGATTTAACAAATTTTGAAATCCTTGGCATAAAAACTTCTCTTACCTTTAGTAATTATAAACCATTACTACAAAATCCGAAGTTAGAAAATATTTGGAAAGGGCTGTTAGCAAAAATTGATCATGTATTTTTTGCTAATGAGCAAGATCAAAATTATGCTATTTCCCACGGCGATATAGCTAGAGAAAAAACTACTAATATTCAAACTATATCAGACGCAAATAGCGTAATATCAAAAATTCTACAGAAACCGGTTAATATTTTAATTTCAGGGTCATTACCCGATAAAGCTAAATTAGACGAACTAGTAAAGACTGCTAAAGATCAGAATAGTCGAATAGTTATAAAGAGCAACCCGCTTTCGGTAGAAGGAGCTAGTAATGCCATAGCCCTCAAATTCGGTATTGAAAACCCGGATCAATTATTCGGTATAAAATTAGAAGTTGAAGAAATTTTAAAAGATCAAGCAACCGGCGCTAAGAACTTAGAAAAATACGTATCGCAATTATCTGAACAATTCCAAAAAGATTTAAGTAAAGCCGAAATAAATCCCGTGGATATATATTTTGATCTTTCGGATAAACAAAAAATTTCAAATATGGAGAAAGATATGAGTCCTAATATATCAAGTGACGATCAATCGCCTTCTAGCCCTGCAAATGATATCCCGAATACGGCTCATTTACAAGACGCAATAAAGCCGAAAGCTTTAATAGAAGAACAAACTACTCTAACACCGGAACCAAAGGGATTTTTTAACAGAATTTTTAATTATTTTAAAGAGATTGCTAAAAGCTTTAAAGAAAAAATATTCGGTAAGAAAGAAGAGGAAGCTAAGCCGGCAAAAGAACAAAATATTATTCCTGATGACAAACTACCTCCTTCTATAGAGGCTACTAACATCCCTGAAGTTAATAAACAACCTTCTCCTACCCCTATAATGAGTTCTGCAACAACAATGCCGGTTTTGACTACTGCAATAAATGATTTAATAAAACCGGATTATTTATATACCGATGATAATATTAGGGAAGTTATAGAGACCTCTCTCGGTAAGGATAAAATATATACCCAACAAATTTCTTTAGATTGGGGAGAGGAATTAAATAATGTTGTGCTTTCACAAGCAGTAAAAGAAGTGAAAGAAGGAGGCAAAAAAGCTGCAGTTATTCCTATCAATACCGGACGTGAACATTGGACAGGTATGGTAATTACGTATGATACAGCAAAAGATCAAATGACATTTACTTATAATGACCCAAACGGTACTCCTCTTAATGTTAGACCGAAGTTAGAAAATTTAATTAACCAAGTTGCGCCAAACGCAAAAATAGAAGATTTGCACACTCAACAACAAGCAAATGATAAAGATTGCGGAGCATTCGTAACGGATAATTTGATAAAAATAGCTAACGGAGAAAAAATATTTTCTTTAGCCGAACATGGAAATAAGGGAAGTGACCTAAGACAAAATCACGCTACAATATTAACTCAAGAACTCGCAAAACAACAAGTACAAGAAGTAAGAAGTAAGGTAAATATAGGAGTTCAAAATCCTAGTTTTGTACAACGTATTAGTAGCAAGGATAATGATAATAAAGAAGTAAGACGCTGACAATTAGGTAAGTTAACAGTGAAGATCGATATGGTTTAGCAATAGCTTGCAAAATTCAAGTTTATAGTATATACTTGTTTATACAGTAAACAAATATAATATTATGTATGCAAGCTCAAATTCAAAAATGGGGAAATAGTTTAGGCATTAGAATTCCTAAACATTTAGCCGGAAAGCTACATTTTAAACAAGGTATATTTGTTAATTTAGAAATAGCTGACAATCATTTGATTATTAGCACAGAAATATCAGAATTAGATACATTACTAAATAATATTACAGACTTTAATCGTCATCATGAAATATTAAATGATGATGATATCGTAGGTAATGAATTATGGTAACATATGTGCCTGAAAGAGGAGATATAGTTTGGCTTGATTTTGAACCTCAAAAAGGTAGAGAGATTCAAAAGACACGACCGGCTGTAGTCCTTAGCCCTTACAAATATAACCTTAAAAGCGGTCTTGCTTTATTTGCGCCTATTACTAGCCAAACTAAAGGTTATCCATTTGAAGTAAAAATAAACTTTGCACAAATAAACGGAGTAGTGTTATGCGATCAAGTTCGATCTATGGATTGGAAAGCGCGTAAGGCAAATAAGCTTCTGACATTAGATAAAACACTTATAGATAATATATTATCTAAATTGAAATTATTACTGTAGACTACAGCTAAATTCAGAAAGGTTCAGACAAGATGAATTTAATGGATAGCCGGCGTTGTTGCATGGATGGTTAAAAACACCCTGCACCTCCTCGCAACGACGGTTTTTTTGTGTTAATTTCTCATCCACGCAACAATACCCAGCGGAAATGACTTCTATCACTTTTTAAATCGCTCTGCCCACATAATAATAAAAAAACATTAGGTAAAAAATTTTATTACGAATATAATTGCTACTAACAAATTTACATCTGTATTAAAAAAATGACTACATTATTAGTAATCATTATTATTATAATGATGGGTATATCTGCACTCCTTGCCGCTACGGAAACTGCTATTACCGCCTCATCTCCGGGAAAAATTCAAAAGCTAAAAATAGAAGGCAACAAACGTGCAACACTCGTTTTGGAAGTCCTTAAAAAGAAAGAAAAAGTTATCGGGACTTTATTAATCGGTAATAGTTTAATTAACACCGTTTGCACCACTATTGCCACCTCACTATTTATTAGCTTGCTAGGTCATAGCGGCACAATAGTTGCCTCAGCCGTCATGGCTTTTATAATAATCGTTTTCGGTGAAGTAGTACCGAAAGCAATAGCGGTTGCTAAAGCCGAACAATTAGCATTATTTATGGCGCCGACTATTATAGTTTTTTTAAAAATCCTAAAGCCCATTAATGCCGCCCTTGATTATATTATCAAAATATTTTGTTTCATATTTCGTATTAACTTAAAGTCCCAAATATCAGGCACCGAAGAAGTTAGAGGAGTGATTGAGCATTACCATCAGGAAGGCAATGTTTACAAGTCCGATCGTAATATGTTAGGAGGGATTTTAGATATCCGAAATATGGTAGTATCGGAAATTATGACGCATAGAAGTAATATTATAGCGATCAATATAGATTTACCGAATGAGGTAATAGTAAAAAATGCTTTAGCCTTAAGTTCAAATACTCGCGTACCTTTATGGCAAGATAATAGGGACAATATAATCGGCATTCTTCACTTAAAGGATTTACTACGTGCTTTATATGACAATAATAATGATGCAAAAAAAATTAACATTAAGGAATTAGTAACTCCTCCGTGGTTTATTCCGGAAAATGCTTTAGTCGTCCACCAATTACATGCTTTTAGAGAACGCAACAACCATTTTGCTTGCGTTGTTGATGAGTATGGCGACCTGCAAGGTATTATTACGCTTGAGGATATTTTAGAAGAAATTGTCGGACCGATTACCGATGAGCATGACCGCCACAATAATGAAATTATTAAACAATCCGATTCAGAATTTATCATTAACGGTACTACGACCATCAGAGATATTAATAGAGAATTAGACTGGAATTTACCGGATAATAACGCAAATACTATCGCCGGTTTAATTATTCATAAAATTGCCCGTATTCCAAGTCAAGGCGAGGTAATTGAAATATTTAACTTAACTATTGTTATTAACAGAAAAATAGCCAACAAGATTGAGAGCGTAAAAATTACCGTTCTACCGGTAACCGAAGGAATAATTAACGGTGAGTGATATCGGTAATTTTTTTCAGATACTTGCAATAGTTGCAAGCGGTGGAGCGATTGGTTTATTGTTATGTCGGCTTGTTAGCCAAAAAGGTGTCACCCCGTGGCTTGACCACGGGGTCCAGAAAAGCAAGTCCTGGATACCGTGGTCAAGCCAAGGTATGACAATGCCTCTCTACTCCTTCTACCTTAGCGTTTTTAGCACTTTATTATCCTTCACCCTTCTAGTTTACAGTTTTGTCATATCAGATTTCTCTTTGCAAATTGTCTTTTTAAATTCTAGCACGTTAAAACCTTTGCTATTTAAAATTGCCGGCAGCTGGTCAAGCCATGAAGGGTCAATTTTATTATGGTTATGTTTACTACAAATTATTAGCTGTTGTTATGTTTGCTTAATTAACGATAAACAAGACAAGCAGCTAGCCATTCTTATTTTATCGATATTACAATTATTATTCGGCAGTTTTATTTATTTTACTTCCAACCCGTTTAATGCTTTTTCATTTATCCCTGAGCAAGGTTTAGGATTAAACCCGATGCTGCAAGATATCGCACTTAGCATCCATCCTCCCATATTATATTTGGGATATGTTAGTTATGTAGTACCCTTTACCTGTGCGTGTATTATTTTATTACGCTCCATTACGTCATTCCCGTCTCCCTTGTCATTCCCGCCTCCTTTGTCATTCCCGCGCAGGCGGGAATCCGGAAAAAAATACTCAAAAAGTCATTCTGACAAATTAAGTATGGATTCCCGCCTGCGCGGGAATGATATAAAATTATTAAAAACTTTCGCCAATATCGGTATTTTATTTACGACTATCGGCATTGCTTTAGGGTCTTGGTGGGCTTATAGAGAACTCGGCTGGGGAGGGTTTTGGTTTTTTGATCCGGTCGAGAATATTTCTCTATTCCCTTGGTTATCTGCTATCGCCCTTCATCACTCAATTTTAATAACCGTAAAATCCGGTCGGATGCAAAGCTGGACAATAATTTTATCAATCATTACTTTTTTATTAGTAGTATTTAGCACCTTTTTAGTACGTTCCGGTTTTATTACTTCTATCCATTCTTTTGCCGTATCACCGGAGAGAGGGGCTTATTTGCTGACAATATTCGTAATTATTGCGCTTAGCTCGATTGGACTAATGTCATACCGTGGCCCCGCCACGGTATCCAGAAAATCCTTAATAAAAAGACTGGATACCGTGGCGAGGCCACGGTATGACATCAAAGAAACGGGAATAATCCTCGGCAATATCTGCTTCCTAACTAGCTTAGTCATACTAATATGCGCAACTCTTTATCCGGTAATTTATTCTTTATTTGATGATAAGCCCGTTATTATTAATGAAGAATTTTTTGTTAGTAATTTTATTATTTTTGTTATTCCGATTCTTTTTATCGCCGGTTTTTTTACTAATAAAAGCTCCTTAAAAAGGCATATTATAATATTACTACTTTCCTTAGTAATATGTTACGCTATCTCTTTTAAAGTAAAATACGGCTTTATTTCCGCAGCCCTTATAATATCCGCTGTTTTTTTGATGCTACATACTATTTATTCGTTACTTAACAAAACAGTATATTTTCAAAAAAGCCTAAAAGCTAGTAGTGCGGCAATGATTTTAGGACATTTCGGTTTTGCGCTAATTGCTTTTAGTGTTACTATTAATTCATTATTACAAAGTGAAGTCGATTTTACGGGCATGGTAGGAGACAGCAAAATACTCGGAGAATTTAAAGTTACTTTACAAAATATTAAATTTGCGCAAGGAGAAAATTACTACCGACAAATTGCCGAATTTTGGCTTGAAGACAGAGAAGGAAAAATTACTATATTAAAACCGGAAAATAGATTTTATATAATCGAGAAAACTTTATCGCAGGAAAGTGATATTTATTCTTATTTAACATACGACCTTTACGCGGTTTTAAGTAATATAGATAACGATATAATTCATGCTAAAATATATTATAAACCCATGATGAGCTTTATCTGGCTAGGAGTGATTATCACCGCTAGCGGCTTTTTAATTGGATTAATTAATAGGAGAAAATTTAAATAATATTTGACTATTACACGTGGCTATATGCTATAATATTAAATTATTAACATAATTATATTATAAATATGTCTACTAACATAGCTATTAGTGAATTTAAATCTCATTGCTCAGAGATACTTGAAGACCTACAAAAAACTCATCAGTCTATAATTATTACTAAAAGAAACATACCGATTGCTAAATTAGAAGCTTTAAATGCACAGCCCAAAGCTTCTAAGAAACCTAAAACTTCCATAATAGGCATATTTAAAGGTCAAGGCAAAATAACAGGAGATATTATTAGTCCTATATGGGATACTGAGAATGAATGATCTTATTCTGCTTGATACTCATGTTGTGCTTTGGACTATGTTAGAGCCAAACAAATTATCTGAAACCGTAAGGCAATATATAAATATAAAACAAGAAAATAAACTATTATTCTTATCTTCCATATCTTTATGGGAAATTGCTATATTGGAACATAAAAAGCGTATCAATATTAATCAGCCTATAAAAGGTTTTTTACAATCAGTAACTAACATTAAAGGATTATCTATTAAAAATATTTCTGCTGAAATCGCTGCAGAAAGTAGTTTGTTAATGAATGGCTTTCATAATGATCCTGCTGATAGACTTATTGTAGCAACTGCTAAATGTTATAATGCAACTTTAATCACTAGAGATCAAAAAATTCTTACTTGGGCTAAATTTGGGCATATCAAATCGCTTAAAGTATAAATACATTATCAATGCAAAATAAATCACAAAACATAGATTTAATTACCGAACACGAAGCAAAGGAGCTATTAAAAGAGCTAGCCTCTAAAATAGCAGAGTATAATCATGCTTATTATATGGAAGATGCACCTTTAGTGTCTGATGCCGAGTATGATCAATTATTTAGCCTAAATCTAGCACTAGAACAAAAATTTCCTCACTTAATTTTAGAAAACAGCCCGACCAAAAAAATAGGCAGTATAGTCCAAAGTAAATTTGCCAAGGTTAAACATGCTATGCCGATGTTATCGCTCGGCAATGCTTTTGACGAAAAGGATGTTAAAGACTTTATCGATAGAATAAAAAATTTTCTGCGACTAGATGAATTTACGCCCATTTTTTGTGAGCCTAAAATAGACGGCTTATCTTTTGCGGCTACTTACGAAAACGGCAAGCTTATAACAGGGGCTACACGAGGTGATGGATATATCGGC
The DNA here is from genome assembly GCF_964026565.1 of Rickettsia endosymbiont of Ceutorhynchus obstrictus. Taxonomy (NCBI): domain Bacteria; kingdom Pseudomonadati; phylum Pseudomonadota; class Alphaproteobacteria; order Rickettsiales; family Rickettsiaceae; genus Rickettsia; species Rickettsia endosymbiont of Ceutorhynchus obstrictus. Next base: position 258,237 of record NZ_OZ032162.1, on the reverse strand, counting down.
GAAGATATAACGGCTAATATTAAAACTATCAAAAATTTTCCTCATAAACTTATCAATGCACCGCAAAAATTGGAAATACGCGGGGAAATTTACATCGATAAAGCAGATTTTGCTATATTAAATGAGCAGCAGGAGGAAGTAGGTAAGGATAAATTTGCCAATCCGCGCAATGCCGCCGCCGGCTCGCTTCGTCAACTTGATGCAGCTATAACTAGGTCTAGACCGCTAAAATATTTTGTTTATGCAATAGGCAATAATAGTGAAAAGCTAGCAAGCTCTCAAGATGAGTTGCTTACAAAGCTTAAAGAATTTGGGTTTATCGTCAATGAGTTCGGAAAATTAGCTCGGTTAGAAGAGGAAATATTCTCTTTTTATGAATATTTAAAAGCAAAAAGGGATCAATTACCTTATGAAATTGACGGAGTAGTTTATAAGTTAAATGATTTTGCTTTGCAAGATCGTATGGGCTTTATCGCCAGAAGTCCGAGATTCGCTATAGCTCACAAATTCCCTGCCGTAATCGGACAAACAAAGTTGCTAGCCGTTACCGTACAGGTCGGAAGAACAGGAACCTTAACGCCCGTAGCCGAACTAGAACCTATATCGATCGGCGGGGTTATGGTCGCCAGGGCAACTTTACATAATTATCAAGAAATTGCTCGAAAAGATATTAGAGTTGGGGACTATGTATTTTTGCAACGTGCCGGTGATGTGATACCGCAAATTACCGGTGTCGATTTTACTAAACGTTCTGATAATGCCGTAGAATTTCAGCCGCCACAATTTTGTCCTTCATGTAACTCGCCTGTGCATTACGATGCTGACGCAATAATTATACGTTGCGATAATTTAAACTGTCCTGCGCAAAATTATGAACGAATCCGCCATTTTGTTTCAAAAAATGCTATGGATATTGACGGACTCGGTAAAAAACAAGTGGAGTTTTTAATAGATAAAGGCTTAATCAACAATCCATTCGATATTTTTTTCTTGAAAAATAAAAATGATGATAGTTTAACTAAATTGGAAAATATGGACGGCTGGGGCAAAAAATCCGTCGAAAATCTTTTTACCAATATTGAAAAATCAAAAAATGTTAGCCTTGCAAGATTTATATATTCCTTAGGTATCAGACATATCGGCGAACAAAATGCCAAGCTACTTGCTAGAGAATTTCAAACTTACAATAATTTTATAACGCAAATGACCTCACTTGCCGAAGGTAATACGGATATCTATCAAAAGCTAAATAATTTAGAAGGGGTGGGCGATAAAATTTTAGTGGATATTATTGATTTTTTTGATATTAAAGAAAATATTGATCTTATCTATAAACTTGGCGAGGTGTTAACTATTGAAGATTATCAAGAGCAGATTAAGCAAAGTAGCTTAAGCGGTAAAATATTAGTATTTACCGGCTCGCTGCCGACTCTTTCAAGAGCGGAAGCAAAAGCTCAAGCAGAGAAATTAGGCGCAAAAGTAACGGCTACCGTCTCGGCTTCTACCGATTTAGTAATTGCAGGCGATGATGCCGGCAGTAAATTAAAAAAAGCTAAAGAATTAAATATTAAAATTATCGACGAACAAGAATGGCTAGCGCTTATAACGCGAATTTAGGATAAGAACTTATCCTAAATGGCTTTTTTGCGGGGATCGGTTAAAGCGTATTCCATGTCATTCTAGCTAAAGGCGGGGCTTTGTTGCATGGCTCGAATTTTTGCAAAGCAATCCGGTGTCAAGCCATGGCTTGACCCACTACTGTACGAACGTTGAAAAAAGGCTGTGTCATGCCGTGGCTTGACCACGGCATCCAGGAAAATAAAGCCATATTAGACTTATTTTAGAGTCTTTTTATGATATTATAAGCTGGATTCCGTGGTCGTAGCCACGGAATGACAGAATTTTTACCTCTTTATTTAAACGTTCGTACAGTAGTGGGCTTGACCACGGCATCCAGTCTTTTTATTAAGGCTTTTTCTGGATACCGTGGTCAAGCCACGGTATGACACCATACTTTCTTAAAATTAATCGAAATATCGTATGAATTATCGCCATATCTACCACGCAGGTAATTTTGCCGATGTCGTAAAGCATTTAATACTGATTACAATCTTAGAGCAACTAAAGAAAAAAGAAAAACCTTTTGCAGTTTTGGATGGTTTTGCCGGAATCGGTATTTATGACCTTAATTTAGAAGCAGCTCAAAAAACTTCCGAGAGCGTAACCGGTATTAAAAAATTACTCGACTTTACTAGTTCTTTTTCTAATATACATTCAAATCATTCGAGTGTACCGCATATTTTACAACTCTTTTTAGATATAGTAAATACGACTTCTACAGACCATTACCCTGGTTCACCTTTAATAATCACTAAACTATTAAGACCACATGATCGCTTAATTGCCTCTGAACTTCACTCGGCAGATTATTTAAGCTTAAAGAATTTATTAGGAGAAACCGCAAATATCCATAATTTAGATGCCTACAAAGCCGTTAAAGCGTTTGTTCCTTTTAAAGAAAAAAGAGGATTAATTTTTCTCGATCCGCCTTTTGAAGTAAAAAATGAATTTGATAAGCTATTAGAAGTAATAACGGAAATAAAATCCCGCGCACTCAATAACTGCGTTCTTATTTGGTATCCAATTAAAGATCGGTCTTTGGTTCGGGATTTTTATCACAATTATAAGGATATGGGTTTCAAAGAAACGCTTATTATTGAATATGAGCTTCTACATTCCGATAAAAATATGGTAAAATGTGGGCTAATGATAATTAATCCGCCTAATATTAAAGATGATTTAGCGCAATTAACCGAGTATCTTACTGCTGCCTTAAATTTAAAATTCACTTATAATTATTTATAATGCGATTAAAGTATAAAAATTATCTATTGCTGTTAATTGTATTTTTTATTCAAGGATGCAATAGCTTTAATTTATCTCTAGATAAAACTTTACTTGCTACTACTACTCATGAATTAGAAAAAAAATATAAAATAAATCATGCCGAATTAGTCGTGCAGTATGATCTTGCTAACAATACCGGCAATACAAAATGTTTATATGCTAAAAATCTAGCGGTAATAATTAATAACCCTAATCAAAATAAAATTTTCTTACAAAAATTTCATAATAGAAAGCCGCAAGAGTTTAATCAAGCCGCCGGTACGAAAATAGTCATGATCAAGGATTTATTATCGCGATTACAGATAAAGTATAAATTCCTCTCTAGTGCTGAAGCTCGTTACTTTGCAAAAAGCTATAATATCACCGCTCAAAAAAATAATATATCCGAACTTTTAAAAATTGATAAAATAATTAGTTCTATACCCTTGATGGCACCGGAATACGAGGCAAAAGTTACCAGCCATTACGGCGCCCGCAAAAGCCCTCATAAAAAGAAAAGAAAGAAAAATTGTTTTCATAGCGGTATTGATTTACAAGCTAAAAAATCGTCCCCGGTCTATGCAGCAGCAAGCGGAATCGTCACTAAAGTCGCGAGAGTGCGTGACTACGGCAATTTTATAGAAATTAAGCATTTCCGTAAAATTACTACTAAATATGCCCATCTAAAGGAAATACATATCAAAGAGGGGTGCCGCGTAACAAGAGGGCAGCTTATCGGTATCCAAGGCAGAAGCGGCAATGCGACAGGCGAACATTTACATTTTGAAATTTTATTAGATAATAAAGCTATTAACCCGTTTGATTTTATATCACATTGCTATAAATGTTAGGGTCTGCTAAAATGTCGTATTATTGCGGGAATAGTGGCGTTGTTGCATGGCTCGAATTTTCGATGTCATTCTAGCTAAAAGCGGGGCGTTGTTGCATGGCTACCAGAATCGTCATTGCGAGGAGGCATTTATGCCGACGTGGCAATCCAGTTAAACATATTTTTATACTAAACTTGTTTAGTATTCTAATTAAATCCCTCATTACATTCGGGATAGCCTGGATTGCCGCAGCCACTTCGTGGCTTCGCAATGACGAGTTTTTTATTAATTTTCGAGCCGTGCAACAACGCCCGAAAGCGGGAATCCAGTCTTTTTCTTGTCATGCTGAACTTGTTTCAGCATCTATTGAAAAAGATCCTGAAATAAATTCAGGATGACTTAAAAAGTGTTTTTTCTAGATTCCCGCTTTTAGCTAGAATGACATACGGCACTTTTTTAGAGCCATGCAACAATGCCTTGCGAGGAGGCAATACCCGCGTGGATATCGGAATCGTCATTGCGAAGCCACGAAGTGGCTGCGGCAATCCAGAAAATAATAAGTTAATCGAGTAACATCAGCTATACTAAGCCTAAACTAATATTTACAATCGATGATTAAGCTCCTATATCCTAAATTCTGGCAAAGTAGGAATATTATTGCCTATCTATTATGGCCATTTAGCCTTATATATTTATTTATAAGTTCTTTAAGGAAATTTTTTGCGCGGACCGTTATTTTTCCTGCTAAGGTAATCTGCGTCGGTAATATTAGTGTCGGAGGAACGGGTAAAACGCAAATAGTTATTCACTTAGCAAAATTATTATCGGCAAAAAATATAAAATTTGTTATTATTACTAAAGCTTACGGCAGCAAACTATCCAAAGCAACTATAGTAAGAGAGCATCATACTGCGTTAGAGGTAGGAGATGAGTCGTTAATATTATCCGAGTACGGCACAGTTATTGCTACCAAAAAAATTCGACAAATCATTCCTTTAATTAGCAATATCAAGCCCACTGTAATAATAGTTGATGATTCTCTACAAAACCCCAATTTTCACAAGGATTTTACTATTTTGGCAGTTGATGCTCATCGACTTTTCGGTAACGGTTTTTTAATGCCGGCGGGTCCTTTGCGGGAATATCCGGAGAAAGCTCTAGCATCAGCCGATTTAATTACGGTAATAAGTGCTGAAAATTGGAATCTACCTAATATTTTAGTGCCTTATACTGCTATAGTGCAAGCGAAAATTATCCTTTCAAAAAAAATAGATAAAACAAAAAATTACTTTGCTTTTAGCGGTATCGGCAACCCGGAGCGTTTTTTTCTAACTTTAAAAAATTATGGTTTGACGATAGCAGGCTATCAAGTCTTCCCCGATCATTATAATTATTCAAAGAAAGATTTAGAAAATTTGCTTGTTGCCGCTAAAAAACACAATGCCGTGCTTATCACTACTAGAAAAGATTACGTTAAGCTTTCATCTTTGAAGGACTCAGCTACTGAAATAATTTGTTGTGATGTGGAGCTATTGATAGATAAGCCGGAAAAATTAATTAATTTAATTTATGAAAAAATTTTTAAAAAATATTAGATATTTATTTGAATATTTTGTTGTTGTTACGGCAATGAAGATATTAAGCCTATTCGGTATTGATCGAGCCGGAAATATCTGTAGCTTTATAGCTAGAAAAATCGGTATATTACTAGCAGTTAATAAAATTGCTCGGAGAAATATCCAAAATGTTTTTGGGGATAGCGTGGATACCGAAGCAATTATCGATCAAACTTGGGATAATTTCGGTCGTTTTATCGGAGAATTTCCTTATATCAGCAGCATGCAAGAACAAGAATTATTGCAAAGAATTGAAATAACCGGCGTAGAAAATATAGAAGAATTTAGAAAAGCCGGACAACCGTTTTTATTATTTGCCGGTCATTTTGCCAATTGGGATATTGCGCTTAAACTTATACATAAATTTTATCCTAAATTTTCTATAATATACCGTAAAGCTAACAATCCGTATGTTAATCGGTTAATTAATGAAATTCGCAGTAGTGATAAATTGAAGCTGATTCCAAAAGGAGCAGAAGGAAGCAGAGGTTTAATTAACGCGATAAAACAAGGCGATGCTATTGCTATGCTTGTTGATCAAAAAATGAATGACGGTATAGAAGTACCGTTTCTAGGAACTCCTGCCATGACTCCGCACGCTATTGCTAAAATTGCCCTGCAATTTAAATATCCGATTATACCGTGCCGGATAGTCCGAACACGGGGTAGTCATTTTAAAGCAATAGTTCACCCTCCCCTTATATTTCAGCAAACAGGCGATGATAAAGTTGATTACTATAATATAATGCTAAATATTAATCAAATTTTAGGAGAATGGGTTAAACAAAACCCCGGACAATGGTTTTGGTTTCATAACAGATGGAAAAAGTGATTATAGTTTTGTAAAAGAAGAATTTTGCAAGACCGAAAGAAGGCATTATTGCACATATACCGGAATCATCATTGCGAGCGACTGGAAGCTTTGTTGCATGGATGGTTAAAATCGCTTAAAACTTGTCATACCGTGGCTTGACCACGGTATCCAGAAAAAATTAAAAAGCCTGACTGGATGCCGTGGTCAAGCCACGGCATGACATCGCGGTACTTTTAAAGAATACCCAAAATATAGCAATTTTCGAGGCACGCAACAATGCCGTGCGGGAATGACATACTGCTGCTTTTATCAAGCCACGCAACAACGGCTCCTCACGTGAGCGTTCACGCCAATTTTAGTAAATGGCAGAAAGGGTTAATGCCTTGGAGTTTAGAAGTAGCATAAAGTGACTTAATCCTTTCTAAGAATCTGTCGCCCCTTAGTGACCATGTAAAAAAAGAATTCTTTCGATATTTAACAAAATGCTTTATCTGTCGTTCTGCCAAGTTATTAGTTAGCTCTATTTGTGAATCATCTAAAAAGAGCCATATCATATCGAATGATTTTAGTATATTATTTGCTACTCTTTGGGCTTGTAAGTATTCAGTATTAGCGACATCTTGCAAGTAATACAGCATAATCTTTTTAATTTTCTGCATTACTGCTAAATATCGAGGTTTATCTAACTTATTTTCTTTATGTAAATTATAAAGCCTAAATATCGTATCAGTTACGCAAAGAAGGTCTGAACCAATTTTAGCAAGAGAGGCATTGTGACTATGAGCGAATCTTTTAAAATCTCTACGCAAATGAGCTAAACATATTTGACGATTGCTGCTGTCAAACATATTATAAGCCGCATATCTATCGCTTATTATTTTCCCTTCATATTCAGGTAAAAAACTTTCTAATATCTTTTGTCCTCTTGAATTAGCTAGCTTAAATACCGTAAAAGCTTTGTTCGTAGCTACCCAGCACCAATGTCTACTGCCTTTATTATTAGAACTTGTCTCGTCTAAATGAAGGTAACTGCTTTCTTCAATTTTATTCAATAATTCATTATATTTATCTTCTAACTTAACTGATATTCTGTTCTCAGTATTAGAGATCAAGCCAAGACTAATATCAAGGTTAAATATTTGGTTTAATATTGATTGTACTTCTCTCTTACTATTATTAAAGAATCCACTTAAAGAACTAATTATACTTTCAGCGTTCTTCCCTAATAATCGGTAATTATCTAGTTTTGCTTTATATCTTCTATTACATAAAGAGCATACTTTCCTATACAACCTATATTCCGTAACAACAGGTTTGATAACAGGAATTTCTATTTTTTGATGGGTTCTATATTTTTCTTCTAATAACAATGAACCACCGCACTTACAAATCTCTTCATCGGGCATAATATCAACATTGATATCTGACGTTTTTATTTGATAAGCGTTATATTTATGACCTGCTTGTCCCCCGGGATTTTTATCACTCTTGGGTCTTGTCTTCTTCTCTATCCGGTATATATCTTTAGAGCTAGGAAGACCAGAATTGCTAGAATTCTTATTTAGCCTATCTTCCAACTCTATTAGCTTAATCTTTAATTCTTTATTTTCTTGTAAAAGCCGTTGATTGGTTACTTCTAGTAATTCTACTAGCTTTTCTAACTCTATAATTCGATCGGATAGAACATTATTCATTGATGCTGCTACTTATTCTTGTCCTATCTATTTCTATACAATTCTATAACCTTTTTCAACTCCTTATTTATTTTTTATTTATATCCGTGAACGCTCACCTCCTCACAATGACGGACTTTATGGACCTTTATCGCTTAAGTTGGCACTCATGCGCGAAGGCGGGAATCTTTATTAGATATTTTCGTCTCTTACCACCAATACCGAAATACTCGAATGGCGAACGATTTTAGAAGCATTAGGGCCAAGCATATAATCCCTTAATTGCGGTCTTACCGCCGAAATAATTATTAAATCCGCTTCTACTTTGTTAGAATATTGAATTATTTCATCATAAACTGCTCCACGCCCGATATAATAATCTGCTTCAATCTCATCCGGTACATATTGTTTTATTAATTCTTTTACCTGTTCACGGTGTTTTTCCTTTTGCTCTTTAACCCAATTTTTCGGCAAATAATCTTCGACCATTTTCATGCCGAAATCAGAAATTACATATATAAAATGTAATTTAGCTTGAAAGGTGGTAACAAAAGTTAAAGCTTTGGGTAATATTGCTTTTATTGATTTTTTATCCGCCAAATCTATCGGTATAATAATATTTTTATACATAATATTCTTTTATAATTTTATTGTCTATTTCGGACTGCTTCGTGCTTCGGTAAAACAAAGTTACTAATATCTGCAAAATACTTAATATCTAAATCTTGTAACAAATAATTTGCGTGTTTAAAATGTGCAACATTTCTATGAAATGCTCCGATAAACTTATCTAATAATTCAAAATCCAGATATTCCCTTGTGACCAAAATTGCCGGCACAACAACCGTAGTTTGACTTTCGGTAATTCCCGGATACAACCCTTCATGGAGTATTCCTTTACGGAAAGCTCGATTGCTTTTTATTAACTCAGTTATTTTAGCATTTTCAATAGAGACAAAATCAACTTCACAACTATTTGCAATAAGACTTATCAAAGGGTTAGGATGCCCAACCATCATCATTATAACGTCAATTTCTTTATTGCAGAATTTTTTAATAGAATCTTCGTAATTAATATCAACATCTATCGGTTCTTTAGTAAAATTATATAATTGACGCAAAGCATCATAGGTAATATTACTACTAGAAAATCCCGGTCCGTTAGATATTTTTTTTCCTTCAATATCGGCAAAAACTTTTATTTTATCATCGTCTTTAGCAATAACGGTAAAAAATTCATCATATAAATTTAATACTTGCCGTAAATTTTGCATTTTTTCTTGATTCTGATAGTAACCTATGCCTTCAAAGGCTTCCACTGCAATATTTGACTGTACTAAAGCTAAATCTACTTTGCCTTCTTTCAATAATTTTAAATTTTCTACGCCGCCATTTGTCGGGACTACTTCACATTTAATATTTTTATTAGCAATTTTAATAGTTTTGCATAAATCAAGACCGATCGCATAATAACCTTTTAAAATAGAACCGGTAGCAACTTTAATGGTTTGTTGGGCGGTTTTCGGTTCAGCTAAAACCTTGTTATAAACGAAAAATATACCAATAACGATCCAAAACGCTAACCTTATATTCATAATATTGTATACTCCCGTGAAATGAAGAGTTGAACGAGTATAATTTAACCCGAACTATGGATAAGAATTATCCATAGTTCACGTTAATTTAAGCTAAATATTTTTCTTTATCTAAGGTACCTTCACTATTATCAATAATCAAGGTAATTGTTGCATCCCCCGTAATATTAATTGTCGTACGTAACATATCAAGTATTCTATCAATGCCGGCAATAATAGCTACCCCTTCTATCGGCAAGTGAACCGATGAAAGCACCATCGGCAACATTATTAAAGAAGCCCCGGGAATACCGGCGCCGCCTATGGAGCCAAGCGTAGAAGTTAAAATAATAACTAAATAATCGTGGGGAGCCAGTGTTACTCCCATCATTTGCGCAAAAAATATAGTAGTAAGGGATAAATTTATGGCAAAACCATCCATATTGATTGATGCCCCAAGAGGCAATACAAACGAAGTGCTAGCCTCGGAAATACCTAATCGTTCACGACAAACCTGCATCGTCGTTGCCAGAGTTGCCTTACTGCTTGAGGTAGAAAACGCTAAAATTTGATACTCGAAACTCTTTTTATAAAACGGTATCGGTGATACTCGGCAAAATAAATAAATAAGTAACCCAAAAATCAAATATTGAAATATCATGGCAACCACAACCGCCATAACTAGCTTCGACAAACTACTCATGACTTCTATACCGTACATACCGACTATCCAAGCCGTTAAAGCAAAAGCACCGTACGGCGATAATTGAATAACGAATGAGATCATCTTTAAAACCATTTTTGACATTAAATGAATCAAATCCGTAACCGGTTCTGCAGTAGTTCCCATTTTATTTAAAGTAATGCCGGTAAATATTGCAAAAAATACAATTTGTAAGACATCATCGTTGGCAAAAGCACCTATTGCATTGTCCGGTACAATGCGTACGAAAAAATCAAATATATTAAAAGTAGCTACAGTCGAAACAGTATGAGTAGCACCGAGATCCATATGAATTCCATGCCCCGGTTTTAATATAAGAGCTACCGCAAGACCAAAAACCGTAGCAAAAAAAGTTGTTCCCAAAAATGCTAATACTGCTTTCATCCCTACCCTACCGAGAGCGGAAGAATCTTTCATACTAGTAATACCGGAAACCAAGCTAAAGAAAATTAAAGGCGCAATGATCATTTTAATCAAACGCAGAAAAATATCGCCTATCGGCTTAACATACGAAACATAGCTAGATAAATAACTACCGAATATAACCCCTAAGATCAACCCTAAGGTAACTTTTTTCCATAATTTCATTATTATACTTATTAAGTTTTAAATCTTTAGTTTGTCATACCGTGGCTTGACCCACTAGTGCATGAACGTTGAGAAAAAGGCTGTGTCATGCCGTGACTTGATCACGGCATCCAGCTTTTTTATTAAGTTTTTTCTGGATACCGTGGTCAAGCCCACTACTGTACGAACGTTGAAAAAAGGCTGTGTCATGCCGTGACTTGATCACGGCATCCAGGAAAATAAAGCCATATTAGACTTATTTTAGAATCTTTTTATGATATTATAAGCTGGACTGAAGTGGTCGTAGCCACGGAATGACAGAATTTTCACCTCTTTATTTAAACGTTCGTACAGTAGTGGGTCAAGCCACGGTATGACACCATACTTGTAATAACCATAATGCGGTAAATTATGAGCCATGCAGCAACGCCTACAGCTTCTCGCAATGACGATTTCTAGTATCCACGCAACAATATCGGCTCACAATGATAACGTTACTTTTGTTGTTTAACCGCCTATAACCCGTTTCCTTCGGAACTTATCCAATTTAAATATGCTTTTAAACCGTCATCAATATCAATTTTTATTATTTGCGGTACTTCATAATTATGAATTTTTACTATTATCTCTTCAATTTTCTTGTAATTATCTGATTTAGCTTTGATTATAGCCCTATATTCTTTTTCAGAAGTTAACTTACCTTCCCACTTAAAATAACTTTTAATATCTTCTATTTGTATACAAGAAGCTAAATTCATGTCCAGTAAAATATTAATTATTTCATCTAATATTTTTCTACTATTAGTAGTAGTTAAAATTATACAATATTGCTGCACTCTTCTATACCTCAACGAAACAATTAGGCGTTTCAAATAACTTAAGGCTAGTAATAATAAAGCTTTGACCGGTGAAAATCTTAGGGAAAATATCATTCTTTAAATGAAGTGCAATATTTTCGGCAGTAGGGTTATCCTGCATATAATATATTTTTTGACCCGTCCAACTAGCTATTTTTTCTCCTATTTCTTTATCGTCTTGATGTAAGATAAGGCTATGATCAAAATTATCGTCTATCCATTTTTTGGCAAAAAGCTTAATTTCGCCGAAATCAACTATCATTCCTAGTTTGTTAGTATTTTTAGCGGCAGCGGTTACTTCAAGAATATATCGGTGACCGTGCAGAAATTGACATTTATTTTGATGCCCGATAATTCTATGTCCGGCATCAAATTCAATCCGACGGGTACATTTTATCATTGCTTACATTCTGCCTTTAGAGTTATTCTACAAATATAAAGAGACTTACCATAAAATAATATACGAATTCCTGCAAGTTAATTAAGTGAATATTCAAATTAAATCCCCCTGCCATTTTTCTTATTATTCATAACAACCGATTTAAATTGTTTATCATTTTTAGGTGTTTCCTTATCTTCTTGCAACTCAACTTTGTTGTTTTTTATAAATTCCGGATTATTTAAAACCACTCCTGAAAAATCAATTTTACTTACATCTCCTGCAATTTTTACTTTGTCTAAAGCAATACGGCTATCCGGATGTTTAGCGTTATATTTTTTAATTGCCGGAATAAGCGTTGTTAGAGTTGCAGCATCAATAGTCGCCCCTTCAAAATTCACTTGTTCATTAAAAATAGTTCCTTTAAAGGAACACTCTTCTAATATAGCTCCTTTAAAAGAACATTCTTTAAATTTAGTATTATCAAAATTAAATCCTTTAACTTTAAAATTATCAAATTTTAATACCGATTTTTCAAAAGATAACCCTTTAAGATTTTTATCTCTTAACGAATAAGAAAACATCGCTGAATATTCCTTTTCCGTTAATTGTTTATCTCTTTCATGAAATAATAATGCTAAATTAATTTGTTTATCAGATAATGTTGATTGTGTTTCTAAAAGCTCAACTATAGTTTTATTCATTTCCGACCCGATTACCTTATTCCGTATTTTATTTGGAACAAAGCTTTCTTGAAATTTATATGCGCTTAAATTAATAATACTTTTTGTTATTATTCCGAGTACTTTTTTATCGGCTAATAACTCAAATATAGGTCTCACCATTGCGCCGTATTGACCTTTACTATATGAGCTTACAATTTTTCCCAAAGCCGGTGCATGTTCTCCTAATACCTGAATAATTTTCTCACCTTGGATTTTTACTTTCTTACCCATTTCAGTTTTATTTAAAAATTCTTCAACTACCGGTCCAAGAGTATCCGCATGCTTTACTAATAATTCCGGGATTTCTTTTTCTAAAATCTTTTCTATTTCCGGATTAGCTTTTTTGAAACTAATTAAAGACTTAACTACTATTCCTACTTTTTCCGATTGATTATCGGGATGTGCATTCATCACTTCTTGAATTTGTGAAAATAGTTCGGTTAATTTTTCTTTATTCTCACCTTCTAAAGAATTTTTAGTAAGTTTAGTTACCAAAGGCAAAATTTCTTCCATAAACGGTAATATTGCTTTCGTAGAATTTTTAGCAAATTCCGGCGTTATATCATACGATCTTATACGATCTTGAACTTGCGGTTTATCTAAAAATTTCAAAATATCATTTATATTATTTTTAAAATACTCTGTTAAATTATTCTCTAAAATAGGTGATATATTATTAACAAATATTTCAGTGTTCTTTAAAATATTTTTTATCGATTCTTTTTGTTCATCTACTAAATTATTTTTTTCTTCTAGCGATAAATTGTTATTAGTTAAAAGTTTTTCACTATTACTTTGATATTTTGTGAATTCTTGATAGTTTTCAATAATTTGCGGCGTGCTAGCAAGCATTGCAGCACTTACATCTACGGCTAAATTTACGGTATCGGCAAATAGTTTTTTAGGAATTTCCCGACCTAAACTATTATCCATAGCATTTTGAGCAATTTTTACAAATTCTTCTTGGTTTTTAGTATCTTTTAAAAACGGTATAAGATCATCGTTAATAATATTCTGCACATTATCGGTGCTTAATATTTCAAATGCACTTCCAATGATATTTTCCCTTGAATTTTCCGACCGTACAGCTAAATTTTTATAAATATCCTGCATTTTTTGATTTGAATCGCCTTCTAAAACACTTACTACTAAATTTATCGATACGGGAAGTAAATCTCTAATAAAACGGGGACTAACTCTATCAAACATATTAGGAATTACAACACCTGTTGCCTGCGCTTCCGGAGTGTATAGCTCAGTTAGTATAGGAGTTAGGACAGCATTTAACACCGGAATAATTGCCGCTTGCGCTACGTTATCTTTTAGAAAATCAGAGCTTGCCGGATTATTTAAAATAGATTGATAACTTTTTAAAACCGGTTGCGCTCCTTTTATTAAATTAGCGGCATACTCTGCTTGTTGTTTTTGTAAATTTTTACGCTCTTCTACTAATAATTTATCGCTAAGTAATTTATTATCTACTTCCTGAAATTTTATAAAATTATCATATAATTCTTTAAATCCTTGAACATTTCGTATAGTCGGCGGCAACAAGCTAACCGTATCTATTACTCCTTTTAAAAATCCTTGCGCTGTAGTTTGAACATTTTTCTTATTTTCTACTTCTAATTTTTCTTGCTTATTTTTAAGCTCTAACGGCGAAATTTGCTGCCCGTCTTGAACAAAATTACCTTTAATATTTGTAATATCGGTATGAGCAATATTAGTTTCGTTATCTATAGTAGCTTCATTTATATTAGCCTCTTTTAGCTTAACATCATATAAATTTACACCGTCTAATATTGCTTTTCCTGCTTGTATCTGTACTAAAATTGCTTTTTTCAAGTTTGATCGAGTAAGATCGGCTTTCGTAAAATTCACGGCAGTAAAATCCGCATTTTCTGCTTGAACTCGCCTCATTAAAGCTTTAGTAAAATCCGCATTTTGTGCATCAACTTTTTCAAGATTACTATAACTTAAATTAACACCTTGAGCCTTAGCTTCTCTGAAAATGGCTCCTCGGAAATTAGCGAATTTTGCCGTAGCATCGGTTAATATGCTACCGCGTAAATTGGCTTCTTGAGCTTGCACTAAATCTAGATTAGCTTTAGCAAAATTTACTCCTTCCGCGTTAATCCTTTTTAAAATAGCATTCTGTAAATCCGCACCTTCAAGTGTTACTAGCTTATCTAACTCAGCTTCCGTTAAATTTACTCCTTTAGCTTCTATATTTTTTAAAATAGTATCACGAAACTCTGCTTTGCTTGCCTCCACTTTATTCATTAAAGAATTTGATAAATCACATTCTATAACTTTGCAACCTGTTAAAATTGCATTATCAAGTATTGCATGCTGCATTTTTACCTTTTGTAAGTCCGCAGAGATCAAGGAAATACCCTCTAAGTTAGCGTAATTAAATGTAGAATTCACAAGTTTTGACTCATCCCATTTTCCGTCTTTTATATTCGCATAATCAAAATTTGAATTTTTTACTACTACTTCTTTACCATCGGAACGAGACATAAAAGCATGGGTAAACTCACTATGCTCAACAACGGCATTTTTTATATTAGTATTAAAGAAATTGGTATTATCAGCATTAACGTTCGTAAAGCTTGCATTTTGAAGTTCAACACTTTCAAAATTTGCTTTACTTATATTTGTATTCTCAAATTTACAATTAGTTAAAATTGAACCGGCAAAAATTGCCTCACTCAAATCAGCACCGGTAAAGTCTAAACCGGATAAATCAACTCTACCGCGCCACTCATTATTAGTAAGCATATCAATTTTACTTGATAAATCAGCAACTACTCTTACAGTTTGACTAAGCGGCGTAGTTAATTTACTTTTAGCAAAATCGTTTAAACTAAGCTTCTCATTAGTTTTTCTTTCACTTAGATAACTTATAACATCTTCTCGCGTTAAAGATACGAGCTTTATTTCTTGCTCTTTTTCTTCTTTATTAGAGCCTCTTATATAAGCAGGATCAAATATTGAGTGTTCACTACTAAAAATATTTTGAAAACTTGCATGCATTACCAAATCTTTCGGCGGAAAAATATTTTTATGTAGCATTAATTTAAGTTCTGCATCTAACTTATCGTATTTTTCATTACCGGTATTTCTTCCGATAACATACCAAGCAGTTTGCTGCACAGTCAAAGTTTTATAAATTTCATTTAATTCTTGTTTTTTTTCGACTATTGTTTTTTCGTGCTCCTTTCTTTTAAAACGTTCAGCCTTAACATCGGCATATATTCTTCCTAAAGATGAGGTAGTACTATATTTTATACCTTCAAGTTCTTGCCCTTTCCCTAAAGATGAATAATTTTTATAATTTTCGGAAAATCTGCAATTTTCAAGAGTAGCACCTCTAAAATCTATATTTCGTAAAATAGTATCTTCAAAATAAGCATTATCGAAATCAACATCACAAAACAAAGCATTCGATAAATCACATCCTTTAAAACTAGTATTTTTTAAGATAACACCGCTAAAATCTCCGCCTGCAAGATCGATAATTTTATCGGTACCTTCTTTGCTAAAATCTCTATTTGATAAATCTGCAACCGCGATTACGTTTTTATCTTTAAAATATTTATCTTTTAAATATTGATTTAAAGTTAGATTAGCATTTGGGTCAAGGCTTACCGCTTGTCTTTGAGCAATAATATAATCTTCTATTTCTTTAGAAGCGGGACTAATTTTTTCTATCGCTACGTTCAAATCTATTTGTTCTTTAGACATGATGATACTCCCAACCTCTAATAGAAAGATTTTATTACAAATTTAACAATAATTTTTCCGGATTTTCAATAAGTTCTTTAATTTTTACTAAAAAAGTAACGCCTTCCTTGCCGTCTATTATTCGGTGGTCATAAGATAATGCAATATACATCATCGGACGCACTTCAATTTTGCCGTTTATTATCACGGCTCTTTCTTCTGTTTTATGAAGCCCTAAAATACCCGATTGCGGAGGATTAATAATCGGGGTTGATAATAACGAGCCATATACTCCACCGTTAGAAATCGAAAAAGTTCCGCCCGACAGATCGGTCATAGATAATTTCCCTTCTCTCGCTTTTTGAGCTAAGGCACCGATTTCTTTTTCTACGCCGGCAAATCCTAAATTATCGGCATTTCTAATAACGGGTACTACCAGACCTTGATTTGTACCGACCGCTACGCCGATATCGTAATAATTTTTATAAACAATATCATCGCCGTCTATTTCGGCATTTACTGAAGGAATCGTTTTTAAAGCTTCAATAGTAGCTTTCACGAAAAAAGACATAAATCCGAGTTTTACATTATGCTTTTTTTCAAATTCTTCTTTATATTGCGTACGCAAAGCTATTACTTTCGACATATCAATTTCGTTAAAAGTCGTCAAAATAGCTGCCGTATTTTGAGAATCTTTTAAACGCTGGGCAATAGTTTTACGCAAACGCGACATACGAACACGCTGCACTCTATCGTCATTTGCTTTTATGCCGCTAGTTGCTTGTGGAGTCGGTGCTTGACTTGCAGGAGTATTTAATACTTCCAATACATCGCCTTTAGTTATTCTTCCGTCTCTACCGGAAGCTTTTATATTACTCGGATCAAGTTTATTCTCAGTCACTAATTTTTGTACGGACGGAGCAAGGCTAGTGTTGGCTGCCGTAACTTTTTCTGACATTTGAGGCGTAGCGACTTTAGGAGGCGTAGAATTTGCAGTATCTTTTTGCGGCTGCGGCGATGTAGTAGTTCCTGCCTCTCCTTCTAGAATTTCCCCTATATCCTCACCGACTGCTACATTTGTTCCTTCATTTTTTAATATTTTACTAATAGTACCGTTAGCAGAAGCATTAACTTCTAGCGTAACTTTTTCCGTCTCAAGCTCTAATAACAACTCATCTATTTTAACGGCATCACCTTCTTTTTTATACCATTTGGCAATAGTCGCTTCCGTAACCGATTCGCCGAGAGACGGCACTGTAATTTTAACGCTCATATTGTTTTACTCCTTGTTACTAATATGTCATTTTTGTATTTTTTTATGTCATTCCCGTGCGGCATTGTTGCGCGGATACCTTTCAGCGTCATTGCGAGCGACCGAAGGGAGTGCGGCAATCTAAATAATTTCTTTATATAAATCCTTCCATTCTAAATTTATTTGCTCAATTAGCTTAATTTTCTTTTCTCTTGAGCCTGCTTTAATTTGTTTTTCTCTAGCTATTGCAGATATCATAGTTTCATGAATTTCATAAAATACTAGTATTTTACAATTATATTTTGTACTAAACCCTTTAATAAGCCCATTCCTATGTTCATATATACGCTTAATAAGATTTGAAGTTACACCTGTATAAATCGTACCACCACGTTTATCTGTAACAATATATACTGCTGGTTGTTTCATAATTTTTTAGATTGCCACGTCGCTACGCTCCTCGCAATGACGATGGAGATGCGACAACGTAAACCCCCAACGCATCTCTCACTAGTTTCTGCTGCTGTTCGGTATGTACATGTAACGACCCGACTGCAGGGGATGCTGAAGGCTCTCGCCCGACATATTTAAATCGGTTACTAACTCCGGCTTCTTTTAAAGCCCCCTCCAAATAAGAAACTATATAACTCCATGCTCCCATATTTTTTGGCTCTTCTTGGCACCAAATAAATTCTTTAGCTTTATTATATTTCTTTAATAAGTCTACTACTATATTTTTCTCGAAAGGATATAATTGTTCTAGCCTTATAATTACTATATTCGTGATGTTTTTATCTGTACGCACTTCTACTAAATCATAATAAACTTTACCGCTACATAAAATTACTTTTATAACCTTGCTTGCATCTATATTAACTTCATCCAGAACCGGTATAAAACTAGTTTTTTCGTCAAGCTCCGCAAGTGATGACACGGCTAATTTATGCCTTAATAATGATTTCGGCGTCATAACTATTAACGGCTTACGAGTAGTACCGAGTATTTGACGACGAAGCAGGTGAAAAATAGAAGCGGGAGTCGTCGGATAAGCAACATACATATTATCCTCCGCCGCTAGCTGTAAAAATCGCTCAAGCCTTGCCGAGCTATGTTCCGGTCCTTGTCCCTCGAAAGCATGCGGTAGTAAAACGACGAGACCGCTTAAACGTAGCCATTTAGTTTCACTACTAGAAATGAATTGATCAAATATAATTTGTGCGCCGTTGGCAAAATCACCGAACTGTGCTTCCCAAATAACTAAATTCCGAGGATCTGCTAAAGAATAACCATATTCAAAACCAAGTACCGCGTATTCGGATAAAAGACTGTCCGCTATTTCATATTTTGCTTGATTTTCGGCTAGATTATTTAGCGGTATATATTTCGTATCGTCTATCTGACTGTATAATACCGAATGACGATGTGAGAAAGTCCCGCGTCCTGAATCTTGACCGGTAAACCTTATTTTTGTACCCGAAATAAGCAAGCTTGAAAAAGCCAATTGCTCAGAAGTTGCCCAATCAATCGGTTTATCCTCTATTAAAGTGCTTTTACGCGCCTCAAATAATTTAACAAGTTTCAGATTAATTGCAAAATTTTTAGGCACTTCACATAATTTTACACCTATATCTTGCAGAGTTTTTTTATTAACACCGGTGGTAATTATTCCGGAACTAGAACGAGTTAGCCCTTGCCATAAACCACCTAGAAAATGCGCCTCTTGTTTATAGTTTTTAGCTTGCTCATATTCTTGATCTAATTTAGCTTTAAATTGCTCTTTCAGTTTAGCAAAATAACTACCGTCAATTACTCCGTCTTTTACTAGCTTATCGGCATAAACCGCACCAGGCGTGGGTTTATTTTTAATTGCATTATACATAACTGATTGCGTATACATCGGTTCATCGCCTTCATTATGACCGTATTTACGATAACAAATAATTTCAACTACAATATCCTTGCTAAATTTTTGCTGATACTCTACAGCAATATTAGTTACTTTTAAAACTGCTTCCATGTCGTCGCCGTTGACGTGAAAAATAGGTGCAGCAATTATTTTAGCAAATTCAGTAGAATATCTGCTTGAGCGGGTATCCTTGGCATTGGCTGTAAAGCCTAGCTGATTATTAATAACAAAATGTAATATCCCGCCGGTATCATAAGCAGCTAAATTTGACATAGATAAACATTCAGCTACGACTCCTTGACCGCAAAAAGCCGCATCGCCGTGAACTAAAATAGCCTTAACTTTTTTACGTTCAGTATCTCGTATAGCATCTTGTTTGGCTCTAACTTTTCCGGCAACTATCGGATTTACCGCTTCTAAATGAGAGGGGTTATCCGCCATCGATAAATGAATCTTTTTATCGCTCACAACTCTATCCGACGAATAACCTAAATGATATTTTACATCCCCCGAAACATTTAAGTCGTCAGGAAATACATTACCGCTAATAAATCCGGCAATAACGGCTTTATAAGGTTTACCGACTATTTTAGTAACAGTATTAAGTCGCCCCCTATGCGCCATACCGATTACAATTTCTTCGACGCCGTAACTAGCTGATAAGTTTATAGCTTTATCCATAGCAACTACCGAAGAATCTCCGCCTTCGACGGAAAAACGCTTTGCTCCGGGAAATTTTGTATGTAAATACTGCTCAAATCCTTCTACTTCTACCAAATCATTTAATATAATCTTTTTTTCTTCCGGTGATAACGTAGCTTCATTTTCTAGCTGACTATATAACCAATTTTTTTCTTCCGCACTTTCTACTTGTTCAAATTCAACGCCGATATGGTCGGAATAAGTTTTATCGAGTAGCTTAATTAATTCCGATAATTTGCATTTCTTTAATCCAAAAAATTCATCAGGAACATTTATAACATTCTCTAACTGCTCATTACTAAAATCAAAATTTAGAATATCAAGCTTTACATCATTTTTAGTTTTAACAATTTCAAGATTTAAGGGGTCAAGAGTTGTAAAGTAATGACCGTATTTACGATAGGCTTCGATCATTCTTACGGTTTTAAAACTATCTACTATTTCTGAAGATAAGGTAGGTTCTTCAGAAATTTTAACCTCTGAAGGGAGTATTATTTTAGCCGTGCTTTTATTAATTTTTGCACTCTCATTATCCTTAATCTGCCCAAAGAATGCTTGCCAAGTTTGATCAACAGAATTGGGATTTGTTAAATACTGCCGATATAATTCTTCTATAAAAACAGCATTACCGCCAAATAAAAACCCTGTTTGTTTAAAATATTCATCCATAAATAATGTTTTCCTAAATAGTATACTAAATCGTCATGGCGAAGCCACGGAGGCGTTGCCGCGTAGTTCGAGAATTAATAAAAACCCGTCATTGCGAAGCCACGAAGTGGCTGTGGCAATCCAGGCTATCCCGAATGTAATGAGGGATTTAATTAGAATGCTAATTTATATAGCTGACAAGTTTAGCATGCAAATATGTTTAACTTGATTGCCACATCGCTTAGAGCAGCAATCCAGTTAAATAATTTCATTATACAAATCTCTCCATTCTAAATTCAGTTGCTCAATTAACTTAAGCTTTTTTTCTCGTGAACCTGATTTAATTTGTTTTTCTCTTATTATTGCTGATTCCATAGTTTCACAAATCTCATAAAATACAAGTATTTTACAATTGTATCTTTTACTAAATCCATTCATAAGACCGCTCTTATGTTCATATATACGTTTAACAAGATTGGAAGTTACACCGGTATAAATCGTACCGTTTCGTTTATCAGCAATAATATACACCACAAGTTGTTTCATAATATTTTTTTCTGGATTGCCGCGTCGGTGCTACGCACCTCCTCGCAATGACGTTTAGGGTATCCACGCAATGCCTCCTAGCAATGACGTTGAGAGATTCACACGGGCATTATCTTCTCAACATCCCCTTAACCTTATTAAGCATAATCCCGTTTTTTAAATCGTCAATTGATGATTTGTTAAGCGCATGCACTAACAACATATTGTTATTTATATCAAGTGTTACGGTACCCGGCGTTAGGGTAATCGAATTACCGTATATTACCTGTCCTATTTCCGGTAACCCTTCTGCATCAACCCATTCAAAAGTCGGTTCTATTTTCATATCTCTACCCCAGACGATTTTAATAACCGCAAACGCAGATTTATATATTTCTACCAGTAACCATAAAAAATATAATGGGGCTTTATAATTCAAATGCATTTTGTGCGGTATAATATCAAGCCATCGAGAAAATAAATAAATACCTACAGGGACAATACCCATCCATAACATTTTAATAGGGTTATTTAATTCTCCCATTAACCCGATCCAGATTATCGACAAAATAAAAAATGTAATAATTTTAATGCGCATTGACCGCTTTCTTTAGTTTAATATTGGAAGTAAAAGGAATCAAAACCATAATCATCACAAATATTAACCCTATCATATTAAATATATTATTTATTGCAATTACAAACGCATCGGCATTTATTTGATTCGCAAGTAACAAATACGAAGCTTTTTCCGGATCGACGACTTTCCCGTCCAATAACTGACTAAAAAATGCTAATTGCTCTGCTGCACTCGAAGAAGTAGAAGAAATATTTTCTCCTAAATAGCCGGCAAAAGTTTTAGTGTAGTTAGTAAGGATAGTACTAATTACCGCAAGCCCTACTGCTCCACCAAGGTTACGGGTAAGATTATAAAGACCGCTGGCATTTCCCACTCTTTCTCTCGGCATATTGCCGAGAGCAATGTTATTGGTCGGTATGAAACAAAACATTAAAGATAAGCCTCTAACAAATTGCGGTAACACAAACTCGGCAAATCTCGAATCCGGTGTTAAAAAACTATTTAAATGACAACCCAAGGCAAATCCTCCAAGCCCTATAATCAGCATTATCCTTAAATCGACACCGGCGCCTAACATCCTGCCGGCAATCGGAGCGGATAAAAATTGCGCCGCTCCCGTCACCATCATAGTAACACCGATTTGCACGGTATCATACCCTGCTATCGTAAATAAAAATAACGGCAAGATATATACCGCTCCGTATAAGCCGATACCCATCACAAAAGAATAAAGGCAGCCGAAAGTAAAGTCCTTATATAAAAACGTTCGCAGGTCTAAAATCGGATTAACAAATGTTAATTCCCAAATAATTAAAGCAATAAAACCGCTAGCTACCATAATACTTAGAAGCAATATTTCAGTGTCTTCTAGCCACCCCTTTTTATTTCCTTCTTCTAAAACATATTGCAATGTTCCAAGGGTTACAGCCATCAGTGCTATACCGATAAAGTCAAAATTTTTCAGTAAATTATAATTAGGTTTATCAAAATCGGCATAAAGAAAAACGACTGTGCAAACAAAAATCCCGGGTATGACGTTAAGCAAAAACATAAAATGCCAAGATAAAACTTCCGTAATATAGCCTCCGAGTGTCGGTCCAAGCGTCGGCGCTACGGTTACTACTAACCCAATTAATATCGTTACTGTCGGGCGCTGAGAGACGGGGAAAATTATAAAAACAGTACTAAAAACCGTGGGTATCATTGCACCGCCGAAAAATCCTTGCAAAGCTCTAAAAATAATCATTGATTCAATATTAGTAGCAAGAGAGCATAATATGCTCATAATAGTAAAACCGAACGCCGCAATAAAATAGGAAATTCTGGTCGAAAGTAATCTAGCTAGAAAGCCGGTAATAGGTATTATAATTACTTCGGCTATTAAATAAGATGTTTGAACCCAGGACAGCTCATCACTTGAGGCAGCAAGCCCTGCAGCTATTACCGACAATGAGCTTGCGACGATTTGGATATCGAGTACCGCCATAAACATCCCGACAACCATTCCGAAAAAAGCAAATAACTGCTTTTTTGACAGAGCCGCCGGCTCGGCTAAATCATTTTTCTGCATATTAATCTATTATTAACCCAAATAAGGAGATTATCATTTTATTATTTCTAATGCAAATTTAGAAAGTATTTAATTCTAAATATTGGCGTTGTTGCATGGCTAATAATTTACCGTATTATGGTTATTATAAGTACGGTGTCATACCGAGGCCCCTCCCCACTACTGTACGAACGTTTAAATAAAGAGGTAAAAATTCTGTCATTCCGTGGCTACGACCACTTCAGTCCAGCTTATAATATCATAAAAAGATTCTAAAATAAGTCTAATATGGCTTTATTTTCCTGGATGCCGTGATCAAGTCACGGCATGACACAGCCTTTTTTCAACGTTCGTACAGTAGTGGGCCCTCCCACGGTATCCGGAAAAACCTTAATAAAAAGACTGGATGCCGCGGTCAAGCAACTAGATGACACCGTACGCTTTGCAAAAAACTCGAGCCATACAACAAAGCCTCTAAACAAAAATTATTGATTTTATTTATTATTAATATATTATAATAAATAACTTTTATTAACTATTAGGAGAAGAAATGCAAGATTTAGCACAAAAAATTATATCTTTTTCTGAACATAAATCAGACCTAGAACAAATAAAAGAATCAATAAAAGAAGGATGGGCAATAGTAAAATTGGTACCTAATAAAGGTCGTTTTATCGGGCTTTTGGAAAAAATTTCGCTCATGGAAGATGATAGCGTATATCTCCCGCCAAGAAAAAAAATAATAGTTAATAATTAAGTAGGAAAATTTTTGTAGCGAAATTCAAAATAAAGAATCTAGCATATACAGCTAAATTCCGAAAGCCTCAGACAAGATAAATTTAAAGACGAGCCTGAGCAGCGTACTAGAGTAGGTGAGTACAGGCGAATGTCGAAAATTTGCTTGTATCAAGCTTTTTGAATGACGCTGTAGCTTTTATTTAAATAAAAAATCAAATTTATTGCCTATAGTAATATCTAAATACTCGGCAAAAGGCGGCAAGCCGTCAAGCTCTATTGCCATATTTATCGTTTGATCAGGCAAAATATTAATATTCATCTTATTAGTTACGTAAGAATCCAAAATTTTCCGGTTTTTATCGATTATCCTAACCCTAAATATTAGGTTTGATATTTGATAACTCGACGGGTTAGTTACTGCATATGAAATTTTTATTCTATCAGGATTTTTAATATCTTGAATAACAATATGATCAATTTTTAATTGATCATACCTAACTAAAAATCTACAATTATCTTCTAATAATATTATTGAAGAAAAAATAATAAAGCTAATCCATAACAAAGAAAAAAAACTATAGTTAGGAGGTTTACGGGGTAATAACGCCGGTAGACCGCTACCCTCTGTATAAAATTCATTTTTAAAAGGTGTAGTAATAGCTTCAGGGGGTTCTTCAATTTTAGCAAAATCAGTTAGTTTCGTAGCATTATAATCTAATTTTTGATGCCAAATATGACGGCATTTAGAACACTTAACTTTTCGACCGTTTATACCTATTTGCTCGTTAAAAACGGTAAATTTTGTCTGACAATTTGGACAAGTAATATACATTTAATTATTATATTTTATAAATTGACTTAATGATAAAGTTATTTATTATTTTTATCATATAGACCTATACAGTATTATGCTATACTGCTCGTATTTCAGGAATTAGATTTTATTTTGAAGGGTGAGTACACGCAGCCTATACTTAAATAGGCGAGTATGTAAATCCCTGATAAAATAAAAAAATAATTCCTGAAAGATGAGTAGTATAGCATATATTAAAGAAATTGAAGACGCTTGGCAAATAAAAGATAAACTACTACATGACTCTTCAAAGTTAAAGGATATTAGAGAGATAGTTAATAACATTATAAACGATTTAAATCAAGGTACCCTTAGAGTTTGTGAAAAAAAAGAAAATAATTGGTATGTGAATGAATGGATAAAAAAAGCGATATTATTATATTTTATCGTTACTGAATCAAAAATTTACACTAGTAATTATAAAAATTGGTACGACAAAATTCCTGCTAAATTCTCGCCGGACACCGATGAAAGTACTTTTAAAAAAGCCGGAATGCGGGTAGTACCCGGAGCTTTTATTAGAACCGGTACCTATATAGCCAAAAATGTTGTCGTTATGCCTTCTTTTATTAATATCGGCGCTTATATAGACGAAGGAACAATGATTGATAGCTGGGCAACAATCGGCTCTTGTGCGCAAATCGGTAAAAATTGTCATATCTCAGGCGGTACAGGAATAGGCGGCGTATTAGAACCATTGCAAGCAAAGCCGGTAATAATTGAAGATAATTGTTTTATCGGGGCTAGATCAGAAATAGCCGAAGGCGTAATAGTAGAAGAAGGCGCAGTAATTAGTATGGGCGTATTTATTGCCACCTCCACGAAGATAGTATATAGAGATACGGGCGAAATTATTTACGGCAGAGTACCGCCTTATTCGGTGGTAGTACCGGGGACGCTTCCCGCAGCTGAAGCGGGTAAAGCCGGGCTTTATTGCGCGGTTATAGTAAAACAAGTTGATAAAATAACTAGGAGCAAAATTGCTATTAATGAACTGCTAAGGGTTTAATTATTGAGATTACTTAGTATTGCGAGGAGGCAATGCTGCATAGATGTTAGTTTAAGGGACAAATAAGCCTCTAATGTCATTCCTAGCTAAAGGCGGGGCGTTGTTGGGTGGCTCTAAAAAAGTGCCGTATGTCATTCTAGCTAAAAGCGGGAATCCAGGCTTTTTTTGTCATGCTGAACTTGTTTCAGCATCTTTTTAATATATCCTGAAATAAATTCAGGATGACTTTTTTATATTTTCTGGATTCCCGCTTTTAGCTAGAATGACATCGAAAATCCGAGCCATGCAACAAGGTTTACGGCTTCCTCGCAATGACGGATTCAGTATACAGCTAAATTCAGAAAGATTTAGACAAGATGAATTTAAAGGTGAGCCTGCGCTAGCCGTTAATAATACGTGAGTACAGGCGAATCCAGAAAAATTCGCTTGTATCAAGCGATCGAGATGACGCTGTACACAACCGACACTTGACTTAGCCTTATCTTGTTAATCTAGTTAACTAATAATTTAAAAAATTTATTATATGAAATTACTAAAAATATTTTTATTATCTTTTTTACTACTTGCTTGCGAAAAACAGGAATCCGAACATAATTTAATTGTCGGCACTTCTGCCGATAATCCTCCTTATGAATTTATTCAAAACGGTGAAATTGTTGGACTTGATATTGATATTATAAATGCAATAGGCGAACGTTTAAACAAAAAAGTCATCATAAAAAACTTTGATTTTAACGGGTTACTTGCAGCTTTAGTTAGCGAAAATATCGATGTCGTCATAGCTGCGCTTTCTGCCACTCCGGAACGGCAAAAATATATTAGTTTTTCCGATAATTATGGGAAGACAAAATTATCGATCTTATATAGATTGGAGGACAATATACAAAGCGTTGATGATTTGAACAATAAAATAGTCGGAGCGCAACTCGGTAGTAGTTGGGAAAAAACAGCTCAAGAACTAGCGCAAAAAATAAATATTAAAATTAACTCTTTATCAAATAATTTAATGTTAGTGGAAGAACTAAAATCAAAGGTTATAGATGCCGTTATCCTTGAAGAATTCCAATCCATAAAATTTAAAGAAAATAATTCTAATCTGGCGAGCTGTACTTTGGAAGAATTTTCTTCGGAATTTGCGATAGCTATGTCTAAAGATTCAGGACTTATTAAAGAAATTAATGAAGCAATCGGCGCATTAAAAAAAGACGGAACTCTTAATAAAATTATGAAAAAATGGCTAATACAGTAAAAA
This sequence comes from Rickettsia endosymbiont of Ceutorhynchus obstrictus, assembly GCF_964026565.1. Lineage (NCBI taxonomy): Bacteria > Pseudomonadati > Pseudomonadota > Alphaproteobacteria > Rickettsiales > Rickettsiaceae > Rickettsia > Rickettsia endosymbiont of Ceutorhynchus obstrictus. Next base: position 230,849 of record NZ_OZ032162.1, on the reverse strand, counting down.
ACGACGAATTTAAAAATGCAATGAGCCGATTCCCTACCGGCGTCACTGTTATAACTACTTCCTATAACAACGAACTTTTCGGTTTTACGGCTAATTCCTTTACTTCCGTATCCTTGACACCGCCGTTAGTCTCTTTTTGTCTTGATGAAAAAGCTTTTAGTATCGGCGGTTTTAGCAATAGCGATAAATTTGCAGTTAGTATTTTAGCTGAAGACCAATCTGATCTTTCTAAGCATTTTTCCAAGCATAACCTAGACAAATTTTTAAATATTTCTTATGAATTAGGGCAATATACCGCTTGCCCGTTAATAAATGGTGCAATTTGCCATATTGAATGCCGAAAAGTTGCAAGCTATAAAGCCGGCGATCATATTATATTTATTGGCGAAGTTATTAATACCGCTATAAAACATAACTCAAAACCGTTATTATATTTCCTAAAATCATATCAAGAATTAAAATGACTATCAACATTGGGCTTTGCGGTGCCACCGGTAGAATGGGGCAAACGATTAAAGACAGAATTAGCAAGTTTGATCAATGCAGAATTACGGCGCAATTTAATAGCCTAAACAATTTAAGCAACTTATATGATCTTTGTAAAAATTCCGCGATAGTTATCGATTTTTCTACTCCGGAACTATTAGAAAAACTAATAGATAGCGCTCTTAAGCACAAAACTAAATTAGTAATCGGTACTACCGGCTTAAAACCTCAATATTTGGATTATATAAAAACGGCGGCAAAAACTTTGCCTATTTTATATTCCGCTAATATGAGTTTAGGGGCTAATTTACTAGGAGTTTTAGCTAAGATAGCTGCAAAAACTCTTGATAATAGTTATGATGTTGAAATTTTAGATACTCATCACCGCGCTAAAAAAGATGCACCGTCAGGGACGGCTATTTTACTCGGCGAAATAATTGCAGCAGCAAAGGGTTTAAATTTTGATGAATGCGCGGCATTTAATCGCAGTAATAACAGAGGCAGAAAAGATAACGAAATCGGTATTACTTCGCTACGCGGCGGGAATATTCACGGCATACACGATATATATTTTTTGAGCGATGACCAAACAATCACCTTGCAACATCAAGCTCTTAATAAAAATTCTTTTGCCGACGGCGCAATTCAAGCCGCTATTTGGCTAGCCGACAAGCCGCCAGGATTATATTCTATGCTAGACGTGTTTAAGATGTGAAGATAGATAGCTTGAAATTCTACGTCATTGCGAGCCGCTGCAAGCGTTGTTGCATGGCTCGAAATCCTTATAAAAAAACACCGTCATTGCGAGGAGGGACGTAGTCCCGACGTGGCAATCCAGGAAAAAATTAGTACAAAATGCTATGTAAATTATTATTTTCTAGATTGCCGCGCTCCCTTTGGTCGCAGCTTTGTTGCATGGCTCAAATTTTCGATGTCATTCTAGCTAAAGGCGGGAATCCAGAAAATGTTTAAGCGAATTATATAGTAAATTTTTATATAATTTTGTTTATTTTAAGTGTTTTTTCTAGATTCCCGCTTTCGCGGGAATGACATACTGCTGCTTTTATCGAGCCATGCAACAACGCCTTCAGTCGCTCGCAATGACTACATCTACTTTGACTTAGCAATGCCTAGATTATATTACAAAGATCGCTTGACAGCTGCCGGTAATTACATTATATTCCCTTATTTGTAGTTAAGTTTTAAGGTATTTGACTTATGTCTCGTAGGTGTGAGCTCACTGGGGTGGGCGTTTTGTACGGTAATAATGTATCTCACTCACAACGCAAAACTAGAAGGCGTTTTGAGCCTAATTTAAGGTCCGTTAAATTTATAAGCGACGTAACGGCGCAAGAATATAGATTATCGGTAAATGCAAAGTGCATACGTTCGGTGGAAAAAGCCGGCGGTTTTGATGAGTATATGATAAAAGTATCTAATGATGTTTTATCCGACAACGCAAAAGTTATTAAAAAGAAAATAATTCAAAACAAACTAGCGAAAACATTATGAAAAGCGGCATACATCCGGAATATAAAGAGTTTTTAATTAAGATTAGTAGCGACACTTTTAAAACAATGTCGGCTCATCCTACCGGCGAAATTTTAATGGATGTTGATTATAGAAAACATCCGGCATGGAACAAAGATATGGGAAATATTGTTAATCAATCTAATAAAAGTGTTAGTGACTTTAATAAAAAATTTTCCGGTCTTTCTTTTGGGATGACAAAAAAACCGGAGTCAGAGTAATAATATAGCTTTAAATAACTTTATATATTTAAAACTAATTTCATTTTATCCATACTATAGAACTATTAATTAATAGTTTATTATCGCGGGGTGGAGCAGCCCGGTAGCTCGTCAGGCTCATAACCTGAAGGTCGTTGGTTCAAATCCAGCCCCCGCAACCAAAAATTCTTTATCCATAATTGTAAAAATATCATTCTCGTGAAGCATTGTTGCGTGGATCGGAAATTAATAAAAATCCGTCATGGCGAGCGAACTGCGTGGCTTTGGCCATCCAGGCTATCCGGCAATAGTAATGAGGGATTAATTAGAATACCAAAAATTTATATAGGTGGCAAGTTTAATATAAAAATACGTTTATACTTAGATGGCCACGGTGCCAAGAGGCACCTCGCCATGACGGTACGATATCCACGCAACAATGTCATTCTTAGCTAAAAGCAATTTTGTTGCATGGCTCCAAATTTATAGCAAATTTCACGATGTCATTCCGTGATTTATTCGGCGTTGTTGCATGGATCGAAAATTGCTATATTTTGGGTATTCTTTAAAAGTACCGCGATGTCATGCCGTGGCTTGACCACGGCATCCAGTCAGGTTTTTTAATTTTTTCTGGATACCGTGGTCAAGCCCACTATTGTACGAACGTTTAAATAAAGAGGTAAAAATTCTGTCATTCCGTGGCTACGACCACGGAATCCAGCTTATAATATCATAAAAAGATTCTAAAATAAGTCTAATATGGCTTTATTTTCCTGGATGCCGTGATCAAGTCACGGCATGACACAGCCTTTTTTCAACGTTCGTACAGTAGTGGGTCAAGCCACGGTATGACAAGTTTTAAGCGATTTTAACCATCCATGCAACAACGCCGGATATCCGACGCGGCAATCTAGGCTATCCCGAATATAATGACATGGGTGTCAACTTAAGAGAGCGTCATTGCGAGGAGCCGTAGGCGACGCGGCAATCCAGATATGCTAAACTTGTTTAGCATTCTAATTTAAATCCCTCATTACATTCGGGATAGCCTGGATTGCCACGCCGCTTACAGCGGCTCGCAATGACGATTCTAGTATCCACACAACAATGCCTACTCACGTAGCATTGCTGCATTCATGTTAATTAATTATACAAAAACCTCAATATTATTATGAGTATTGATAAAGTTACTAAACTTTTTCGTCAGCAGGCACAATTTATTGCCGGTGCAATGCGTCCAAGTCAGATACCCAACTTCTCTCTGCCGGAAATTGCTTTTGTCGGTAAATCAAATGTCGGTAAATCAAGTTTAATTAATACTTTATGTAATAACAAAAATCTTGCTAAAGTTTCTAATACCCCGGGACGTACTCAACAAATTAATTTCTTCAATCTAGCGGAAAAGCTTATTATAGTCGATCTTCCGGGCTATGGCTTTGCTAACGTTCCTCTCTCCGTTAAAAATCAATGGGATATATTAATTGCTCACTATCTGCAAAATAGCCTCAATCTTAAATTAGTGAATTTGTTAATCGACTCAAGAAGAGGAATAAAGGAGCATGATAAGAAAGTTGCAGAATTATTACTTTCTTATAATAGGGATTTTCAAATTATTTTTACTAAGTCGGATAAAGTAACTCATCCCGAAAAGCTTTTTACCGAAATACAGAATTTTCTTGCAACTTTAAACTACTCATGTAATGTAATGTATGTAAGCAGCAGGAGTAAAGAAGGTGCAAGAGAACTTAAAGCTAGTTTGGCAAAATGCATCAAATCGTAAAAAAAAGGAAACTGAAAATATTCCTTCTTTAAAAAATATTATCACAATCAAAGACATAATAAGACGTGGTAACGAGATAAAAGATCAGGTTATAGTAGTAAAATTATCGTCAACAATTATTAATAATAATGAATTATTAACGGCTTTTGCCGAATCTATTCAACTACTTGAGATGTGTGGTGCTAAAATATCTATAATACATGATCATATCGATTTAGAAAATTCGCCGTTAAAAACACTAGTTGAAGATAATCTTAATGATAGAATCGGAGCAATGGCTCATAATAATCCTATTATTATGGAAATGATCTTATCCGGTTATGTTAATAAACTTATTGTGTCAAAGCTTTGTAGCGTGGGGTGCTATGCTATCGGTATTTCCGGTAAGGATACTAACTTACTTCAAGCAAAGAAATCTAAATTATCGCATCGAAGAACCACAAATCAGGATGTTATAGATATTGGTTTTATAAGTGAGCCTATAATGATTAATCCTGAAATTTTATTAAATTTTGAAGATAATAATATTATACCGGTTATATCGCCTATCGCCAATGATGAACAAGAAAACACACATTTATTAAATGCCGACCTTACAACCGCCGTAATTTCTTCTGCTTTAAGCGCAGATCATTTAATATTGCCGTATGAGTCATCAAAATCTCTTGCGCCTGATATAAAAGCGCAAGATGTTAATGTATTTAAATCAATGTTAAACGATAATAATAATTTTATAAAAGCGGAATTAATCGAAATTGCAGTTAATGCAATTGAAAATAATATCGGCTGTGTGCATTTTATAAGTAATACCACTCCAAATTCAGTGCTACTTACTATGTTTACAAAATATAAATAATAGTTTTAAATAAGAAAGGTAATTTATGGCCGGCAATTTATCATCCGATCCTTTATTTGTAGGGTTAACTAGACCGGCGATGATATTCGGGGTAAGCATAAAATTTGCAGCCTTAAATATGATAACGTCTATGACATTATTTATTTGGAATAACGGGATTTCTGTTTTATTTGTTGCCGGAGTCTTGCATTTAATCGGTTATATTATATGTTTTAAAGAACCGAGATTTATAGAATTATATTTAAATAAGCTGTCAAGAACTAGCCAATGTCCTAATAAATTTTATTATGGAGCAAACTCATATAGTGCTTGAGTGTAGCATTGTTGTTTGGCTCAAATTTTCGATGTCATTCCCGTGAAAACGGGAATCCAGACTTTTCATTGTCATGCTGAACTTGTTGCAGCATCTTTAGTAGATCCTGAAATAAATTCAGGATGACTATAATTTTTCTGGATTCCCACCTACGCGGGAATGACATAGGGCAGCGGGAATGACATAGGGCAGCGGAAATGACATAGGGCAGCGGAAATGACATAGAGGGCAGCGGGAATGACACCGAGGAGTTTGAATAATTCACGCCTCACTGATAATAGTATAGTCAAAAAATATTCAGGTTAAGTAATGAAGTTATTTAAAACCAAAGCTGCCAAAGAATCAAAGGCTAAACAGGAAAAGTCAGCCTCTCATTTTATTCCCTATAAATGCCACTGGGATAGTAATACTATCCTTACTAAGAATAATGAACTTTTACAAGTCGTAAAAATAAACGGTTTTTCCTTTGAAACAGCTGACGATGAAGATCTCGATATTAAAAAAAATATTCGGAATGCTTTATTAAAAAACATGTCATCCGGTAATATCATAATGTATTTTCATATTATCAGAAGACGTAAAGCCGTGATATTTGACGATACTGAATTTACATACGACCCGACAGTAAAAGTACCGAATGATTTTATAACTTATTTAGGCGCGGAATGGCGGAAAAAACACGCCGGTGCTAGGTCATTTTTTAATGAGCTATATGTTAGCATTTTATACAGACCCGATACCGGAGGTGCGGCTATTGTTGAGTATTTTATTAAGAAACTAAGACAAAAATCTAATAAAACCGCCTGGGAAAATGATATGAAAGAGATGAAAGAAAATCTCCAAGAAATGTCTACCAGAATAGTTAATACTTTTAGAAGCTATGGAGCAACATTGCTCGGCACACGTGCCACCGATAAAGGTTCTTATTGTGAAATTTTAGAATTTCTTTCTTCTCTTATAAATTGCGGTGATTCTCCCGGTCCCGTCGCTTTACCGAGAGGCCCTATCGATCAATATATTCCTACTCATAGATTATTTTTCGGCTCTAGAATTATTGAGTCAAGAAGCCCTGTCGGGAAAAAGTACGCCGGTATAATAAGTATTCTTGAATACGGCCCTTCTACTTCTGCAGGAATTTTTGACGGTTTTTTACAAATGCCTTTTGAATTTGTCATGACTCAAAGTTTTGTTTTTGCCAACAGAACGGTAGCAATAGGTAAAATGCAACTGCAGCAAAATCGAATGATCCAATCCGGTGATAAAGCAGTGTCGCAAGTTGCCGAAATCTCGCAAGCACTTGATATGGCGACCAGCGGCGATATCGGGTTCGGTGAACATCATTTGTCGCTTCTATGTTCCGCAAATAACCCTAAAGCTTTGGAAGACATATTGTCAATGGCTTCAGTCGAACTTTCTAATTCCGGTATTCAACCCGTTAGAGAAAAAATTAATATGGAACCTAGTTATTGGGGGCAATTGCCGGGAAATATAGATTATATAGTCCGCAAATCTACTATAAATACTTTAAATATGGCTAGTTTTGCTTCCCAACATAATTACCCTTTAGGTAAAATTAAAGATAACCATTGGGGAGAATACGTAACGGTACTTGATACTACTTCTGGTACGCCTTTTTATTTTAATTTCCATGTAAGAGATGTCGGACATACTTTAATTATCGGACCTACAGGTGCCGGTAAAACGGTCTTAATGAATTTTCTATGCGCCGAAGCTCAAAAATTTAAACCTCGAATGTTCTTTTTTGATAAAGATCGAGGAGCCGAGATATTTATTCGCGCACTGAACGGCGTTTATACTACGATCGATCCGGGGATAAAATGTAACTTCAACCCTTTACAATTAGACGATACTAGTGAAAATAGGACATTTATTTTAGAATGGCTAAGAGTTCTAGTAACTTCTAGCGGAGAAAGCTTAACGGCTCAAGATAACAAAGTGTTATCTCAACTAGTAAGCGGTAGCTTTAGGCTTGAGAAAAAAGATAGAAGACTTAGTAACGTCGTAGCATTTTTAGGAATCGATACCCCAGATAGTTTAGCAAGTCGAATTGCTATGTGGGTCGGTAAAGGCTCTCATGCAAAAATATTTGATAATGAAGAAGATAATATTGACTTACAAAAAGCCAGAGTATTCGGTTTTGATATGACAGAATTACTAAAAGACCCGATTAGCTTATCGCCCGTATTGTTATATATCTTCCACCGAATTAATATTTCTTTAGACGGGCAAAGAACAATGCTTGTACTTGACGAAGCTTGGGCTTTAATTGATAATCCGGTATTTGCTCCTAAAATTAAAGACTGGCTAAAAGTTTTACGTAAATTAAATACTTTTGTAATTTTTGCTACTCAAAGCGTTGAAGATGCGGCAAAAAGTAGGATTAGCGATACGTTGATACAGCAAACGGCTACACAGATTTTTCTACCTAACCTTAAAGCAACCGATATTTATCGCACGGCTTTTATGCTTAGTCAGCGTGAATATACTTTAATTAAAACTACCGATCCGACAACACGTTATTTTTTAATAAAACAAGGAGTAGACGCCGTAGTCGCTAAAGTTAGTTTAGACGGTATGACTAATATAATTAATGTCTTATCAGGCAGAGTTGAAACCGTCTTGCTACTTGATCAAATTAGGGAAAAACACGGTGACGATCCTGAAAAATGGTTACCTATATTTTACGCAGAAGCAAAATCACTATAACTTATTTATGCATAGATACTTTATTAATTTGAAAAATCGTTATTATCAGAAGTCCGTGTTACGTGGATTATTTTCGATGTCATTCCCGCAAGGCATTGTTGAGTGGATACCCAAAACGTCATGGCTCACCGCTGCAGGTGTTGTTGCAGGGCTACCGGAATCGTCATTGCGAGGATACACAAAGTGCCGACGTGGCAATCCGGTTAAACATATTTTTATACTAAACTTGTTTAGTATTCTAATTAAATCCCTCATTACATTCGGGATAGCCTGGATTGCCGCAGCCACTTCGTGGCTTCGCAATAACGGATTTTTATTAATTTTCGAGCTATGCGACAACGCCGCTGCTGCAAGCTTTGTTACAATCCAGAAAATAATTGTCATCCTGAATTTATTTCAGGATCTACTACAAGAGATGCTGAAACAAGTTCAGCATGACAAAACTAGATTGCCACGTCGGCACTTTGTGCCTCCTCGCAATGACGTTGCAGATACTCACACAACAATGCCTCACAGGAATGACATATCGGAGGCACGCATTACGTCATGAAATTTTTTCCTCATACTATAATTAAAATTTTGATATTAAGCTGCACGTTAAATTTCAGTGGTATAAATAACGTATCTGCCGACGATACGCTTGATACTATAACCAGTATTCTAACCGGTTTGACTTGTGAAACTCAAGGAGTGGGGAATTTATTACGTTCTGAATTTTCTCATACTTGTATACCTGCACCGTTTTTTACTTTTGCGATAATGAATCTTGTCTCCCCCGTACTTTACATGAATACGTTTTTACGCCTAAAAATAAATGATCACAAATTGTTCGATTCACAATTTCCCGGGGGACAATGTACTCGCCAAAATAGAGCCGATCCTGATCCTGACAAGCTCGAATTAACTTTCGGTTTATGTAGCAACGCTAAATTAGTTGTAGTTCGAGCAAAGGCAGTCGCAGATTCCGCTATTGCTATAGCTAAGGCCGTACTTACCGGCAGTGACCCCTGGGAAGATATTAAAGATTCGTGGAAAAATAACGAAGCAGATTATCACAATATATATACGGCTAAGCCCGGCGACGGTGACATAATGATTGATGTAGGTTTTCCGGTTATACCGTGGAAAGTTATTCAAGACAATGACCGTATATGTGTGTCCACCCTTGGTGTTACCGGCTATGTACCGGTAGGATGTAAATATATCAGGGAACCTTTTCCGAAATCTATGTATTCAAACTTTATGGATATAAGCGGTGATTCTTCAACTCTTTCTGATTCTACCGATCCTACCGATCCGTTAGCATTAGTCGAATGTAGTTCAGCAGCAGATGGAGGATGTTATCAAAGAGCGTATAATAACTCAAAAACTGCCGTCGTAATAACCGCTCCTTTAATAGAATGTATTAAAGAGATGACGGCAAGGCTACTAATTAGCAGAGACGTATGTAGTTTTGACGATATTAATCAGGTAATTACCGATCCGTCGAAAAGAAATAGCAGCGCTTTATTTCAGTTTCAAGTAAATATGCATAAAATAGTTACGGCTCTGTTAACTCTATATGTCATTTTCTTCGGTTTTAAAATAATTCTTGCAGGAGAAGTACCGCCAAAAGCGGAATTCATAAATTTTATATTGAAAATGTTATTTGTAACTTATTTTTCAATAGGTATCAATATAACACCCGGCAGCACATCTAACTATGATCGGTTAGACGGAATGATTCAATTTGTTTTTCCTTTTTTGCTTGACGGCATAAGCGGGCTTGCGAGTTGGGTAATGAATGCGTCTCCGTCTGATTTATGTAAATTTAACGGCTCCGATATTCAATATGATAGTAAAATTGCTTATATAGCTTTATGGGATGCATTAGATTGCCGAGTAGCTCACTATTTAGGTCTTGATATGCTATCTACTTTATATGTAGAAAATGCTTATAAAAGCCATGATTTTAAGAATTTTGATTTTTTTAGCTTTAGCGCACCGCCTTATATTTATTTATTAATTCCGGCTATAATTTCAGGGAATATGATGCTTGTCTCAATTGCCCTTTCTTATCCGCTATTAGTAATTTCGGTTGCAGCATTTATGGTTAACGCTACCGTTATGTGTATGATATCGATAGTAATACTCGGTATTTTGGCTCCTCTTTTCGTACCCATGTTTTTATTTCAATATACGCGCGGTTATTTTGAATCGTGGGTTAAGCTCCTAATATCGTTTTTACTACAGCCTATGGTTGTAACAACTTTTATGATTACTATGTTTTCGGTTTATGATTTTGGTTTTTACGGTCAGTGTAAATATACCAATAAGTTAATACATAATAGTATAGAAAATGTAGCCCAAGGCGGAGGAAAAACAAGCCGAGACGTATTAATATTTTATATTGATAATGATTGGAATAAATATACCAAAGAGGAAGCGGATAGCTGTAAAAATAGTTTGGGTTATATGCTAAATAACCCCCTTTCCACAATGTTTGATTTCGGTAAAGATAGTTTAGATGAGATAATTACGGAAAAGCCCGGTGCTACCGAGACGGATAAATATTTAGCTAAATTTCAATTTTTATCCGGTATTATTTTAGGACCGGGGATGTTTTTTATATCACCGAAAGTACTTTTTGAAAAAATCAAAGATATTCTTTTAGCATTGATTACTGCCTGTTTCACTTTGTATTTAATGTATAATTTTAGTAGTCAATTAGCTGAATTTGCTGCTGATATGACGGAAGGAGTTTCCCTTAGCAATGTTGCTATAAAACCGCAAGCAATTTTTAAAGCCGCTATGGCAGGACTAGCAGCGGCGGGTCAAGCAACTAAAGCCTTAGACGGCATAGCAAAAGGCGGCGGTAAAGCCGGAGAGTTCATGAGCGGCAGCGGTGGAAAATCAAGAGACAATTTAGCAACAAGCGGCGGTGGCGGTGGCGGCGGCGGTAGTACCGTGCCGACCTCAGGCGGTAACAGTTCAGGGAATGTTAAAGCACCGACTTCTAGCGGTTCCGGAGGAGCAACTTCTTCTTTTGACAATATCAGCAACGATACCGGAAGTTCTGCTAATGATTCTTTTGCTAATATGAGAGCTTCTATTGCCACACCTTCTAGCTTAAAGTCACCTGATATTGCAACTTCGCCGACTAGTTTAGATAATAGTAAAGAAGAGAAAAAAGACCCTATAAAAGATGATACAAACAAACTACCAGAATCTCCAAAACAAGAAGAGCGAATAAAGAGAACCGGCGAAGCCGATAAATTTGAAGATTTATCCGGACAGCTCAATATCGAACGTAAAACAGAAAGTATAAAAGAAGATACACAAGATAATATTTCTACTAAGAAAAAGGCATATGGCTTAGCCGACAATAAAGACTTAAATGAACAAGAAAGCCATGAAAAGCAACAAGGAGAAGCAGGGTTTATAAAACAAGAAAAACGCAACGCTGAAATTCGTGAACGAAAAGTAGCCGCGGAGAAAGAAAGAGAAGAGTTATTACGCAGCGGCGGAGGAAGAGCCGGACCTAATAGTAAAAAAATAGATAGCGGTTCTAATGAAAATTCATAAAATTGCAAAAATTTTTATTACAGTTTACTTAATGTTTAGCACATTAAATAGCTTTGCCGGTACCTATGGCGAGTCTTGCTCTCCTTTACCTTTTACACCGGATAATTTTCTTGAGCAAACTGCATATGGTCAAGTAAGGCGCAGTGTTGCCGGTAAAGGTTTAAGCGGCACCGGTTATTGCGATGCTGATAATTCTAGCTTTAAGCTTTGTATTAGAAATGGTTATTCAAGCGGATCATGTGTTATAGATATAATTAATGAAAATGCTTCCAAAACTCTTGGCTCAGTAAGCCCAAATGAGCCAACTTTAGGAGGAAATCCATTATTAAAAGATATTATTTTAACGGTTAAGAGATCGGGGACACATGATTTATGTCTATTTATGCCGACCCCAAGAGGACCGACACCTATAGCATGTAAGACTCTAAACAGCTCTACTCCTCCCCCTTCTCCTCCGATTCCTGATTGTAGTAATGTCGGAAAAAGCTGTTACATGCAAGAAAATCGTAGTCAATCGTTACTTAATTTTTCCGGTCTTGCCGTTGATTGTTTAAAAGAAACGCTTGATAAAGTATTTTTTAGAGAAACTAGCTGCACCCCTCAAGATCAAAGTATTAGTATAACTAACCTTAATTCCTTCCCTATATTTCAAGGATATTTAAAAAGCACTATCGGTGCCGCATTAATTCTTTATACGATGTTTTTCGGCTTTAATATGATATTAAATAAGGATTATGCAAATATCGATAAGATAGCAATTTTTGTTATAAAATTTTTATTTGTTACTTATTTTGCTATCGGTCTTGGACAGATAACTTTGCAGGGCGGTAAACCGTATCAAGAAAACGGCATGCTCAAATACGGTTTACCGTTATTAACGGGAATTGCACCGGAATTTGCTCAAATAGTATTTAACGCCGGCGGCTCGCGAGGTTTATGTGAATTTGACACGACAAAATACCCTTCCGGCTATCAATTTTATGCCCTATGGGATGCTATTGATTGCCGGATAGGTTATTATCTGGGTATGGATTTACTTTATAATATCGATAGCGGCGGAATTTTAAGCAATTTTTCCAGTACTACTAACGGTAAAGGCAATAATAGTCCCATACCGGATTTAGGCACGCCGGATTCAAATAGTCCCGAAGATTTAAGCAAAATAGGATCACTTAAATTTTTTACGGTTATGTTTGGATTTTTTATGGCGGGAAATATTATAATATTAGCATCAGGATTATTATTTTCTATAATATTTTTATCGATAGTCTTATATTTTATAACACATTATTTAGTATGCTTAATTACCATATATGTTATGACATATATCTCTCCTATATTTATTCCGATGATGTTATTTACTAGAACAAAAGCTTATTTTGATTCATGGCTAAAAATTTGTTTATCTTGCGCGCTGCAACCGGCGATAATAGCCGGTTTTATAGCATTGTTGCTTACTATGTACGATTCGGCAATATATAAAAATTGTGAATTTTTAAGGCATGATTATGCAAATAATAATATTAAATTCAGTACTTTTGAACTAAGGCTACCGGATAGCGATAAAACTCAATGCCAAAATAGCTTAGGATACAAATTATTACAATATTATGCAGGACAAGGATGGGAAGAACATTTGTTAATACTTTTTCCTATAAAATCAATTGTTAAAGACATAGTTTCTATTCTTGCCGAACTTCTGTGTGTATTAGTTTTTTCAATTATTTTTTACTATTTTTCCAAATCTATCGGCCAATTTGCCGCTGATTTGACTAGCGGACCTAATATGGATGCAGTAACGGCAAGTCCGACTAAAATTGTCGATTTAGTAAAGCAAGGAGCGGCTTTTGTTAAAGATGCGGCGCAAACTGCACAAGGTAAACCGCCTGCAATGCCGGCACCCGGAGGCGGAGGAGGACGCAGCGGCGGACCGCAAAGCGGTGATGCAAATTCTGCAAGCGGCGGCGGTGGCACTGTTAGCGATCTTGCATCCGGAGGAGGTAAGTAAAATAATATGCAAGGTAATTTATTAAAAGTTTTAGGTGTGGTTGCAATAATAGCAACGTTAGTGTGTTTTATTCTTGCAGCACTCGCTATGATAGGAGCCGTTAGCATGGGCAACGGCTGTTTCATGAGATATGACGATAGCGGTAAAGGCGGAATGGATGCTATTACCGATACGGTCACACTTAACGCTACTGGCAACTATTCTAATATCTCTACTCCCAACGGCACGAGTAAGCTTATTCCCGATCCTAATCGTTACGGAGAATGGTTAAATACTAATATTTCGGTTCAGAATCAGCAAGTACTTAAATTACAAATAGAGGGACAACTTAGCTTATGCCTTGCTTATATACCGAAAGATAATTTACAATTTACGGAACAAACAAGACCGGGTAAATCTAATTTAGATGATAACGGTAATCAAATACCTATCCCTCGCGTTACGGATGTTAATACCCAACCGGTATCTTTAATAATTGATGCTAAAAATGCTGAATGGCGTAACATCGCCGAATTATATAATAATGACCGAATTATAGTTTCTATTTCACCGAACTATAACGGCGGTGTAGCGGATGCGTTTAAAAATACCGTTGTTACGGCAGATTGTACTCAAGGTAAAACTACCTATAGCCCGATATGCGGCAGATATTCTGTTTATTCAGGTGAATATACTTCTGATTGTAAATGGCAAAATGATTATTGGAAATGTAATTATCATCATTATTGTGATAAAAGTTTTATGGGAGGGTGCGCATTAGGGTGTCCTTGTACCTTAGGAAAAATATGCTGTGGAGAAGATATATGTGATTCATGCGGGGCATGGATAAATATTACTAGTTCGATGCCTGATCCCTATAAAGATGACGGAACTTTTACTGTTCCCTGGTCCGATGATTTAAGTAAGTTATTTACTGATTTTTTAAATTTAGAATGCGCTAATAATTCTAGAATACCACCAAACGGGCAATGCCCTGATATAGTTACTGACCGTAACCCGAAAAATTTAGATTTTATAAAAGGAAAATGTAATGGACTAGGTGGATGGATTGCCGGCACATGCCAAGGCACCGTAGAAGAATCGCAGCTTTCAAAATTAAAGTATTTTTGGTATACGGCTGACGGTAACGGCGGTAAGGGATCCACAGGCTTGATATGGCAAATGAATTCTTCCGGAACGGTAGATAAAAATATCGGTACTACCCAATTTGCTACATTTGTAGATCCTTCGGATCAACCGGCCGAATATGGCGATATTTACAAAGTTATCTATAAGACACCTTTTTTTAATACTAAAGTCTCCAAAAGTTACTTACAATACCGCCTTTGGAGTCCGCCATCGCAAGATGCTAGTAAAAACACGGGAGGATATGTTTTAAATATTAAACAAACCAAATGTTATAGAGAAAACGGTAATAGTTTCACCGATGTTTTTACCGATCGCGGTAAAGTACAATATATAACGGTAGCTTCTGCCGAAAATCCAAATTCTAGCGGCAAATCTTACTCACCCTCCGGAATTGACGTTAAAAAAGGTAAGGCAACAATTACCGTGGGCGGCGAGGGTTATTTATGGGTGAGAATTTTAAATGATCAACAAGATTATAAAAACAGCGAAGGCAGCTATCAAGTGAAGTTTTCTACTTCCCAGCAAGTAGGAAGCTTTACTATTAAAGTCATGACGCCCCTGCTCACATTATTTAAAACTAAAGTCCAAAGCGCCGCTGAAAGTATTTTTCAGAATATGGTTTGCTATAATAGAAGTGATAGCTCTTCTTGTACTAATTTTTTCAATTATATTAAAGCAATGCTAATCCTATATGTTATGGTTTACGGAGCGATGTATTTACTTGGATTTGTTAAAATAAATCAACAAGAATTAGTAATTAGGATAATAAAGATCGGTATTGTTAGCGGACTGATGAACAGCAATACTTTTGAATTTTTTAATAATTATCTATTTAATGCGATCACCGGTTTTTCCGATGAAATCATTTCTAATATGAGCGGATACAGTTTATTTACTTCTACTAATACAATTTCTAATCCGTTTATGTTTTTAGATGCGGTAATGAGTAAAATATTTTTTAGTCAAACATTTATTGCTCAATTACTAGCGCTACTTTCTTTGGGACTTAGCGGAATAATTTACTTTATCATTGTTTTTGTTGCTATAATGATTGTAATTATTACGGCTCTTCGAGCTGTTGCCGTTTATATTATGGCATTTATGGCCACTTGTATATTAATCGGTATAGCTCCTTTATTTCTTACTTTTATGTTATTTGATTTTACCAGATATTTATTTGATAACTGGGTAAGATTTACACTTAGATATATGCTTGAACCGGTAATTCTGATGGCAGGCATTATCGTACTTACTCAATTATTCACAATTTATTTAGATTTTGTTTTAGGATATAGTGTTTGCTGGAAATGTGCATTAGCTATAAAAATTCCGTTTGTCGGTATAGCCGGTCTTGACAATAATTTACTTAATGTACCGATTTTTTGTATTAATTGGTTTGCTCCATGGGGAATGGATTACAATTCCGGTATGATGGGTGTTAATATGCAACATATCATCGCTTTAGTAATTATTGCTTACGGTATGTACGGCTATGTAGAATTTTCCGGTGAGATGGTAGCAAAGTTAACGAGCGCTACCGGACCTTCGGCAACAAAAATAGGCGGAGCAATGTCGGACACAGCTGAAACCGGAGCATTAAAACAAATAGGAATGGATAAAGAATCGAGAGCTAAAATTAAGCAGGGAGCTAAACAAAGGTTAAAAACCAGGAATAGCACGTTGGACGAAGCTCAGAAAAATCGTAATACTACTCCGGAAAGTAAAAAACCGGAGGATAGCGGTGAAGAAAAGAGTGATAAGTAAGGACGTATTGCTTGGATGGATTTTTGCAAAGTGTTTCGGTGTCATGCCGTGGCTTGACCACGGCATCCAGTCTTTTTATTAAGGTTTTTCTGGATACCGTGGTCAAGTCCACTACTGTACGAACGTTGAAAAAAGGCCGTGTCATGCCGTGACTTGATCACGGCATCCAGGAAAATAAAGCCATATTAGACTTATTTTAGAATCTTTTTATGATATTATAAGCTGGATTCCGTGGTCGTAGCCACGGAATGACAGAATTTTTACCTCTTTATTTAAACGTTCGTACACTAGTGGGTCAAGTCACGGTATGACACCGTACTTATAATAACCGTAATACGGTAAATTATTAGCCATGCAACAATGCTCCGTTTTCACGGGAATGACATAAGGAGTGTGGGAATGACATGAGCAAACACACTAAACAAAATTTATAATTACAATATGATAAAAATTCTAAAAGGATTAGTTTTATTGATTCTGCTAAACATATCACCGGTCAAAGCTGATGATACGTTTACTTGGATGTCAACCGCTAGTGGGGAATTAAAAAATTTATTCGGTTGCCTAGAGGTTCCGGAATTTACTAGCTTTAAAACCGGTAGAACATCGCTTGATATTACAAATTCCGGAATTTGGCAATCAACCGGTAACAACGTTGAAAAAGGTAAATCAATAAAATTTAGTTGGGTTACGACAGGAATAACACCGCAACCTAGAAAATATTTAGTATTATATCGTATAGACCCTAGATTTGATAAACCGCAAATTTTCATTAAAACTTATAATTACCAAACTAAACAATACGAGGCTAATGATTTTCCTGCATTTACTTCTAACCCCGTTGATAAAGACCTTGGCGCTATAGCATTTCCTAAAATGCAGGATTATATTAATTATATTAATTTTACAGGAGGAAGAAAAAAAATTCGAGTTGAAATAGGGGATGTGATAAATTTAAAATTTATTTCTCCATCTAGCTTTTTTAGTGCTACAACTGAAAATAACGTTTTGACTCAAGACCTTGGACTCAACAATGTACTTGCTGCTTCAGCACTTTATACGAATCCTACTATAAACGGTGGAGATAACAGAATATTATACGGTACTGCAGATAAAATATGTAACATTCTCGATCCGGCTCGAAATAATAGCTTATGTGAAGGAAGTGGGGTAAATACTCGCTATATAGGAAATAATAGTATGGCACTGGTAGGGCAAGCTTTTACGTCAAGTGGCGCTAAAAGCCTTATGGATCAAATAACAGTATGCCCTTACCCTATAAACGACTCTGCTTGTTATTATCGGTACGGTACAGATATAGCAATAAAAATCAATAGTCAAATCGTAAAACCGGCAGGAATCCCATTAGTAGAAATAAGCGATTCTATGCTTCCGTTTCTTTATTATAAATCAACTGTCGGCGGTGATTTAGATTTTACTACCGATTTACCGATTAGCGGTATGTTTGACCAATCTTCTAAGATGAGTGATTGGCTGCAATTCAGTGATTTTAATAAATTTTCAACATATATTAATAGTGTTAAATGGGGTGCTAAATTCATACATTTCGGTAGCTATCAATTTCAAATAGAAATAGGTAACGGCGATAATACCGTTAGTAATGTCGATCTAAACAATATAAAAGTAGAATATCTTATAGCACCGGCCGGTACAACACCTGATAATTCAACTTCAGGCAGAGCGGTAGATCAAGATTTTTCAACCGATGCGTATCAAGACGGCTATCTGTGGTTAAGAGTAACAAACACTAGCTCTTATCTACCGCAAGGCTCGATTATCGTAGATTATGCTAATTATACCGGAACGACATGGTTTTCAGATATAGTTTATAACGGCGCAATAAAACCTATTACCGATCAATTTAAAACCTTCACGGAAAATTTTTATCGAAAATTACTCAAAAATTCTGCTATCCAGAATATTGCTAAAGCATCATTAACGCTTTATGTAGTTATATTTGGGTTAATGTTTGTAATGGGAGCTTTAAAATTAACGGCAAAAGAGGTTGTAACGAGAATATTTAAAATAACTATAGTAGCTTTTTTGCTTCAACCGGAAAGTTGGGATTTTTTTAATAAATATTTATTTAGTGCATTTATAAACGGTATTGATTATTTTTTCAGAAATGTTGTAGGGGCTAGCAGCTCGCAAGCAAATATTTTCGGTTTCATTGACCCTATATTTGATAAATATACTAACGGTCGAGTTTGGGGATTACTTTTTATTCAGCTCCTGCAAATTCAAAACGGTCTAGCATTTATAGCAATTATGACTATTTGTGCTCTTATATTTTATTTCAGAGCCATATTAGAAGTTATAATCGGTTATATTATAGCTTTTATAGGCATGTCCGTTATGATTTCCTTAGCACCGTTTTTTATAATATTAATGTTATTTGAAAAAACTAAAAGCTTATTCGATAATTGGTTATCGACATTACTTAGTTATGTGATGCAACCGACAATACTCCTAATTTTTTTCTTGCTAGTAGATCAAATATTATCCGAACAACTTTTAAAAGTAATTGTCAGAGCCTGCTGGGGAACGCTTATCCCGATAAAAATAGGACTTGATTTAAGTCACCTTGGCGTTGATTGGAGTTTTTCTTTTACTCTACCGTTTTTACCGGGCATACCTTTTTTCATACCGGAAGTTCCTGCAGTTACTAGCGCTAACCTTTTAGCACATGATACTAATACTTTCTTAGTATTATTTACTACCGCTTTACTCTTTTTCTCATATTGTTTAATGTCTTATGGATTAGTAAATTATGTTTCAATTGTAGTTGCACAATTAACAAATGTTACTCCTGCTAGACAAGAAGGTAATTATCAAGCACCTACTAACCCTACTGCGTCTATTATGAGCGATATAAGCTCGGTAGCTAAACCGATGGGAAAGGCAGCGTTAGCTCCGGCAAGAATTTTTAAAGATAAAGTAATTGATCAAAATTACCAAGCAAGCAAACCGGATAATAAGAGTAAAGAATATACTAATAAACTTTTTTCTTCGCGTAATGACGTGAAGGATGGTAAAGAAGACGGGAAGTAATACCCACGAACCGTCATTGCGAGTATGTGTTGTTGAGTGGATAGGAAATTAATAAAAATCCGTCATGGCGAAGCCACGAAGTGGCTGTGGCCATCCAGGTTATCCCGAATATAATGAGGGATTTAATTAGAATACTAAACAAGTTTAGTATAAAAATATGTTTAACTGGATGGCCACGGCGCCAAAAGGCGCCTCGCCATGACGATTCTGGTAGCCATGCAACAACGCTCGAAGGCGGGAATCCAGACTTTTTATTGTCATACTGAACAAGTTTTGCGCATCTTTTTTAGTAGATCCTGAAATAAATTCAGAATGACTATAATTTTCTAGATTCCCGCCTTCGCGGGAATGACATAAAGAGGTGCAGAGATGACACCAAAATCCCATCCACGCAATATACATAAAGTAACTTATGTCTTATTTAAAATGAAAAAAAATATTTTTGTTGTTTTATTAATATCTTTATTGTTTCTGTCAGGGTGCAGCGGTGATAGATGTATCGATCCGGATGATTTCGGCTTTATAAAATTTAATATTTCTTCTCGGTATAAAGCAAAAGAATTAACTTCTAGACAAGAGGGAGATCAATCCGCACCGTGGCGTGATAGCGGCTATAAAGTAAACGGTTATCCGCTTACTATAGTAGTTAGACCGTGGGACTACACTACAGGAGATAAAAATACCTCTCAAGAATTATCTGCTTGGTGTCCATGGTATAGTCAAGAAAATAATACTAATACTCTCTCTGCTTTTTGTCTAAGGCTGCAGCCATGCCAGTTTATAGACGGCAATATGTGTCCTAGCCCTACCCCAAAAGACGCTCCTATTACTAATGCTCCATGTCTGCTTAAAAACGGCGTAGGGCTTTATTTTTTGATTGCGGCGCATAATTCCGACCCTAATAGTTCCCCCGATAGTCAACGTAGTCCAAAAGGTATAAATAAACACTTAGGTGAGCCGGTAATAAATAACGGTTATAATTTTTATAGCATTAATAAAAAAGGGCAATTTGTCCAGTCGGGAGGAATAAATTACCAATATGATGGGGTAACAGCTTCCGACTATGCTCAGTCTAATCTTTATTTTAAAATTTTAGATAAATTTTATGACGATAACGGTGGACAATACCGCGTAGTTATTAAAGCAGGGGTTAGCGATACTAGACCCGACCCATTAGAATTTTTAACAAACTTAATACAAAAAGAATTATTTGGCACTAGCGATACGGATCAAGGGATAGTCAGAAAAACATATCAAAATATAATTGATACTCCTGGATATCGTTTAAGCGTTTCAGCTATTTTAACATTATATATAATGTTTACCGGCTTTTCTTTCTTAATAGGTAATCTAAACCTTACTCATGTTGAGCTACTAGTTAGGATATTAAAAGTTAGTATTGTATCTATATTATTAAGCTCCACCCAAGCTTGGACATTTTTCCATGACTATCTATTTGTATTTTTTGTTGAAGGGGTTTCGCAAATACTTCAAATAATAAAAGAAGCATCTGCTACCGGTCCAGGCTCTCAAAGCCTTATAGGGCTACTTATATCTCCGCAAACTCTTTCTAAACTTTTTTCTTTATTATTTGTCGATCCTTTAGGGTTTATATATATTTTTCTATATTTGATAGCTCTTTACTTTATTTTCATGTTGGTATTTAAAGCGACCATTATCTACCTTACTGCTTTAATAGCTGTCGGCATGATTATAACGATGGCTCCGATATTTATTTGCTTTATGTTATTTAGTATCACACGTTCGTTATTTGAAAATTGGTTAAGGCAATTAATTTCTTATGCATTACAACCTATTATATTATTTGTCGGCATTGCTTTCATTTCCATGATTATCAGAACTGAAATATATTCTACGCTCGGTTTTGGAGTATGCAAATATGACTTTCCGAATTTAGGTCCTATAAACGAGCTATTCGGTAGCTTTACTGAAGATTTAGACGTTAGCCTCGGTGATTCAATATTTTATTGGTGGTTTCCGTCGCCGATGAAAGGCGGTATAGATAATTTTCATAAAGCAAATATATTAGTGCCTACGGACTATAAAAAAGATGACGGTACTTTTTGCTCTGCATATGAATGTATAGATAACCGCTATATTGAATTACCTTTTTTAGATCTTATAAAAGATGCTCGAAGAGTTTCTAATTTTATTAACGGTAAGTTTGTTCAACTTGACGGATTATTATTAATATTCGTAGCCGTATATCTATTAAGCAAGTTTAATGATACTGCAGTATCGCTAGCAAAATTCTTGTCGGGTACTTCAGGCAATTTAACAAATTTACAAAAAATCGGTCACCAGGCTTATACCCCTATTCAGACTCTAATTAATAAGCCTATGAATTATGCTGCAAATAAAACAGGTAAGAGTATAAATACCTTACAAAGAAAGTTTATTACCCAGCCTATTGCCGATAAATATGAAAAATATATGACCGGCAGGGTGATGAAAGAAGCTCTTGATCCTAAATCGGCTAATAAGAGCATCTTAAAGGAAGTTAAAAGAAAATACGGTATAGATCGTAAAGATGTGAAAAATGTTAGTGCAGAAAATGATTATCAAGAGGCTATTAAAAAATTATTTCCTAATGTTACTAACTCGGAGGAACTTAATAAATTATCTGCAAAAAATTATAGCGGATTACGAGATAAGCTTGCTGAAACTAAATTTGAAGGAAAAAATTATAATTCTTTAACTAACGAGCAAAAAAGTGAGCTTGACAAACTTATGAAGCCTAAAGAAGGAGAAAAAAGTCTACGTGAACTTGCGGTGGATGCCAAATTTGTTAAAGATTATAAAGAGGCTTACTTTAAAACCCATCAAGAAATGTCAGGAAGAGGAGTAGGCTTAATAGGTAAAAATATCGGTGTTGTTAGAAGCTGGCAAGAAATGCAGAATAGAGTTAAAACAAAAAGAGAGTTAAAGGATGCTAAGCGCCTGGCTATAGGAGAAAAAATATATGCCGGTTACGAAGGACTAAAAAGAGGAGCATTAACGGCAATAGTAGGTAAAGACCTCCGAGATGCTTATGAGGGTAATCTAACCGGCGCGGCATGGCATGATTTTGATTATACCGATCCAAGGCTTAGAACTTATGATGAAACTTTGAAAGATAAGGATAGAGAACGTGACCATAAAGAGCTAAAATTAACGATAGATAAAGAAACTCTTAGCACTCAAGAAGACGTACTAGCTCCTGAATATCTTGCAAGGCTAGAACTGCAAGGTAGAAAAGACGACGCATCATATTACGAAGACTTAGCTAAAAAGAAACTTATCTATGAGGTACGGAATAAATTATCCGAAGGCGAAGACCCGGTAATTATGGGCGATAGATTTATGCGCGAGAAGGCTACCGATTCTCAAATGCATCAAATGATTGATAACGCGCATGCGAAACATGCCGAGTTAATAAACGAGGATTGGTATGCTCGCCGCGAAGATCATTACGATATGATGCGTGAAAAAGCCGAACAAAATATTGAAGAAAAATATACGCTTCTTAAAGATCATTACAAAAGAGATGATATAAAAGCTGAAGAAATGCCGACATTACTTGAGCAATATCATAGAGAAAAAACCACACCACTAGATGAAATGACTACAGATATAAACAATTTTAAAGCCGACGTTAAGAATTTTGAGTATAGTGGAGAAGTGCTTAAGAAAATAGAAGATAGAAAAGAAGCAATTACAAATGAAGTAAACTCACAGATTGAGGAAATTAACCGGCATAGAGCAAATGCTAAAATGGAAAAATACGTAAAACCGGTCGTAAATGAAGGTAGAAAGCTTAGAAAATTGGAAGAGCATTTAAGAGATATGAAATAAATTCCGGCATTGCGAAGAGGTATTGTTGCGTGGCTCGAATTTTTGCAAAGCGTTCGGTGTCATGCCGTGGCTTGACCCACTACTGTACGAACGTTGAAAAAAGGCTGTGTCATGCCGTGACTTGATCACGGCATCCAGGAAAATAAAGCCATATTAGACTTATTTTAGAATCTTTTTATGATATTATAAGCTGGATTCCGTGGTCGTAGCCACGGAATGACAGAATTTTTACCTCTTTATTTAAACGTTCGTACACTAGAGGGCTTGACCGGGTTTGTTGCATGGATGGTTAAAAACGCCCTCGGTGTCATTCCCGCGCAGGCGGGAATCTAGAAAAATAATAGTCATGCTGAACTTGTTTCAGCATCTTTTTTAGTAGATCCTGAAATAAATTCAGGATGACTATATTTCCTGGATTCCTGCTTTCGCAGGAATGACATATACAATAAAATTTTAACTTAATCTTAAGGAGTTTTTTATGAAGGCAAAACAATTAATAAACGAAACATTTTTAGATGCTATTTTAGCAAAAAAACTAGGAAAAACTTATACCCCTTCTAAAGAAGTTAATAACCCTGAATTTGACGAAGCGGCAAAACATTTTGTCGATTTACTAATTAAAGCCGACGGGTTTAAACCTGTTAAAACAGCCGTAGTACATCCTACCGATAAAGAATCTTTACTTGGCGCAATTAGAGCGGCACAATTTGACGTAATCAAACCGATTCTAATCGGTCCACAATATAAAATAGAAGCAGTTGCCAAAGTTAACGACGTTGATTTAGAGGATTACAAAATCATTGACGTCGAACATAGCCACGACGCGGCAAAAAAAGCGGTGGAGCTTGCTAAAAAAGGCGAAGTTGCGGCTATAATGAAAGGGTCATTGCATACTGATGAATTAATGTCGGAAGTTGTGCATAAAGATCGCGGTCTTCGTACCGAGCGCCGCATGAGCCATGCTTTTTTAATGGCAGTTTCTACTTTCCCGAAGCCCTTTATTATTACCGATGCGGCTATTAATATCCGCCCTACTTTAGAAGAGAAAAGAGATATAGTTCAAAATGCTATTGATTTAATGCGAGTAATAAGTCACGATCAACAAGTTAGAGTAGCAATTTTATCAGCCGTTGAAACGATTAATTCATCTATCCCGGCAACTTTAGACGCGGCGGCTTTATCAAAAATGTCAGATCGCGGTCAAATTAGAGGCGCTCTTGTCGACGGACCTTTAGCGTTTGATAATGCTATTTCATTATTTGCCGCTGAAGCAAAAGGTATTATTTCACAAGTTTCCGGTAATGCCGATATACTTATGGTGCCTGACCTTGAATCCGGCAATATGCTTGCCAAGCAACTAAAATATTTAGGCAACGCAGTTATGGCGGGGATTGTCCTCGGCGCACGCGTTCCGATTATTTTAACAAGTCGTTCCGATCCAATGGATATGCGCGTTATTTCCTGCGTGCTTGCTTCCTTTATTTATCATGATGCTAAAGCAAAATTACACATACAGCATAATTCTAAAGCTTGATACATGCGTTGTTGCATGGCTCGAATTTTTGCAAAGTGTTCGGTGTCATGCCGTGGCTTGCCCCATAGTACCGGACAGTTTTTGAAAAATCATCGTCATTGCGAGGAAATTACATAGTAATTGACGAAGCAATCCAGTAAAAAATGCTAATTTATAGCATTTTTTTATTATTTTTCTGGATTGCCGCGCAGCCTATATGGCTGCTCGCAATGACGTTTTGACTAATTTTCTAAAACTGTCCGGTACTATGGATTTATTCACGGAATCCAGGAAAATATATAAATAATACCATTCATCTTGTCTGAAGCTTTATAAAATATGCTGTATAACAAAAAGGTAACAAATAATGAAAGATGTTATTTTAATAGCTAACGCCGGTTCCTCTAGTTTAAAAATTTCTATTTTTGCTATTCAGGATAAAAAAATTGCCGATAGAATTTATCGTATTTTTTTAGAAAAAGATAATGATGAAATAATATTTCATCTAAATACTAAAGATAAATCTGAACAAATACTCTCTAAAAAAATTAACGGCGATGCTATTAGCATAATGATCGACATTTTTGTAGAATGGTGGAATCGGCAGCCTGAGTTAAATTTAATCGCTACGGGACACCGCATTGTTCATGGCGGTAAAAACTTCAATACTCCCGTTATCGTTACGGAAAAAATTAGCGAAGAGTTAAAAAATTTAATTCCCTTAAGCCCTTTACATCAACCCTATAATTTACAAGTACTAAATTTATTCCGCCAAAAATATCTAGAAGTAACGCATGTAGCATGCTTTGATACGGCTTTTCACTCAACTAATCCGCCGCTTGCCAAAGCATTCGGCTTACCGAAAAAATATTATGAACAAGGGATTTATCGTTACGGCTTCCACGGTTTATCATATAAATGGGTTAGTAGTCATTTCAAAGAAATAGTCAAAGAAGATTTGCCTCGGCACACTATTATCGGGCATTTAGGTAGCGGCAGCAGTATGTGCGCACTTGATAACGGTATTAGCGTTGCTACCTCTATGGGCTTCAGCGTACTTGAGGGGTTGATGATGGGTACTCGCACCGGTTCAATTGATCCGGGCGTAATACTTTATCTACTCGACCACGAGAAAATGACGTTGGCAGAAATAACTAACTTACTATATCGTCAATCCGGTTTACTTGGAGTATCGGGGGAAAATTCTGACGTTAGGGATTTATTAGAAAGTAAAACCCCGGATGCTAAATTTGCTATAGAGCTTTTTGTTTATAGGATTCAGTTAGAAATAGGGAAATTAACGGCGGCACTCGGCGGGCTTGACTGTTTAATTTTTACCGCCGGCGTCGGTCAAAATTCTCCCGTAATTCGCGAAATGATTACCGACAAACTTGCATGGTTCGGCATTAAGCTAGACGATGCAAAAAATCAAGAAAATAACTATCTAATCAGCAGTGCAGACAGTAAAGTCAAAGTCTACGTCATCCCGACAAACGAAGAAAGAGTTATCGCGCAAGACACGGTGAGGTTTTTGTAGTGGCTTTAGATGAGTAATAAAATGATAAATTTAAATTTAGATGCGGAAGATGAGACTGATAAATATAATTGGCAATTATATTATAAATTTGAAGAAGTGGTATATAAAGGCAGTGATCCAGAAATTAAAAAAATTTTAGATCAATTTAATATACAGGATTTTTTGAATATTCCGATAGTATTTGATTTAGTAAATTTTAAAAAAATACGTTTATTAAAGTTATTACATAAGAAAAATATACCTTTAATTTTTGAAGAACACTGCGGAGCAAACGCTTTACACGTTGCTTGCGGTGCCGGAGGGAATTTAGAGTCTGTGAAATTTTTTATTGAGAATAATATTTTAACGGATATCCATAAAAAATCTAACAAATTCGGTGATACACCGCTAACGTTAGCTATAAGTTATGAACACCATGATATTGTAGACTACTTTAAACAAAAATTTAATATTACTACTATTACTTTAGAAGATTTAGATGTTATATTAGATCGAGTAAAAGCAAATTTTAGAAGATATTATAAAAAATGACTTGATAAAAGATTAAATTATAAAGTTGTTGACCATACATTTAACGTAAAATTACTTGTATAATCTTCATCATCTAATTCCTCAAAAGAATCAACAGTTTCCAATTCATCCATTGGAATAACACCTTTATATTTATCATTAACAAATTCTTCAATAATATCGTCAACAGATTCTACTTTATTGATGATACAACCGAAAGGCAATTCTTTTCCCGGAGGTAGTTTATTCCAATCCTGTGGTATAATAGAAAAATAAAAATTACCTGACATTCCATCATACCAAGTATAAAAAATCATTTGTTGAGCAATGTTTTTTTCTTTGAGAAATTTTCTTCTTGAGTTAATTATAGCTTCATAAAAAACTTTTAAGTCATCTGCAGTGCAATATCTTAAATCCACTCCAAAACTCCAACGATTCTTTAAAGCTTCATCTAAATCATTAAATTCATCACTTAAAATAATGTCGTCTTCTATAATTTCATAAAATTCCAGCTTATTAAAATAAGCTTTTGTTTTATTAGATAAGTTTAATTCTTGAATTAAAGGATGAATATTTTTTAAAGCTTTTGCCATTTTCAACTTATTTTATATATTTTTAGAGCCAATTGAAATTAACATATTATGATTATTATCTTTGGTAGTTAATGTAATTACCCGTGTAAAACTCGTTTTACAGTTTCAGGTTCTTTTTCAATAATTTTAATAAGTAACCTAGCTGCTCCTGTAGGTAACCTTCTTCCTTGTTCCCAGTTCCTTAGAGTAGCTACGCTCACACCAAACGTTGTTGCAAATTGTTCTTGAGTTAATTTTAATTTATCTCTTGCATTATGTACATCAATAGTTGGTAGTGCAATATCATGTTTTTTTGCTTTTAATTTTCCCTTAGCATATAAAACTGCTTCTTGCATGCCAGTTATTATACTTTTTTCAGTTTTATTAAATTTTGCGTTACTCATTTTTCCCTTCTTTATTATATAATTTTACTAATGATTCACTCAATTTCTTTAATTCATTACAACTTGCTTGACTAATATTATCCATTTCACTTTTTATAAAACCTGTTATTAAAAATACTGGCATATTTTCATTGTAATAAAAATAAATTAGTCGTATGCCTCCACTCTTGCCTTTATTATTGCTATTTAAAGCATATCTTAGTTTTCTTATACCGCCTGTCCCTTTTATTATATCCCCTTGTTCAGGATTAGTAGCAATATAGTTAACTATTTCGATACATTCCTTTTCACTTAAATAATACTTAGCAAATTTTTGGAATTCAGGAAGCTCAACAACTGAAATAAATTTTCTATCCATAATAATTACATTATATGCCACTGGCGTACTAAAATCAATAATATATTTTAACTTCAGTCTCACTTATAATTACAGCATTTATTATAAAATAATCTAATAATTTAATGAAGAAGAAAAATTACCTCTTAGAAAAGTAAAATTCGGTGATTTTGAAGGGTTACATCTTGTTTATAGTGATGAAAAAAATACTTTTTGGAGAAAGTGGTGGGTAAAAAATGATCAGTTACTTTTATTTATAACCTATAATTGTGATGTTAAAGATAAAGAATATAACGTTAATACCATAAATAAAATGTTATCCTCGTTAAGAGTTTTAAATGATGAGCGCGCAAAATCTTAAATAGAGTTTTAACAATTAAAAGAGCGTCAATATGAATTAAACGAGTTAATCAAAAGTTATGATAAGGTAGACGATAAGCTTTCTAAAAAGCTTCTAGACTTCATAAATGTTATGACAAATGCATATGAAACTTTCAAAGGTTCGACAATCGAGGAAAAAAGAGAATTTTTAAATTTCATATTTGCGAACCTAGAGCTGAAGGGCTGCAAGGTGCATTACAAACTGGTTTTTCCGTTCGATAAACTCCAAGAAGTAGCTAATTGTACGGAATGGCTCCCCGGGCCGGATTCGAACCAGCGACCTAACGGTTAACAGCCGTTTGCTCTACCGCTGAGCTACCGAGGAATATTATCTTAAATACTTATACTTATATAATTTTAAACTTTGATATCTAAGGTCAGATTTCTTATAACAAATCTTTTTGTTATGGTCTAGAGTTTTCTTTATGAAAAACTAAAATAAATTTACTGGACATAAATATAAGGAGTATATCAGTTTAAATTAGTATGTTGATTTACCTGTACATTCATAACCAACCCGAAACCGATTAACATTGAAGCCATCATTGTCCCGCCGTAAGAAATAAACGGCAGCGGTACTCCTACTACCGGCAATAACCCCATAACCATTGCCATATTGATAAATACATGACTAAATAAAATTGAGGTTATACCTATTACCATTAATTTACCGAAAATAGAACGGCTATTAATAGCAATTATTAATGAGATAATTATAACTAGAGAATATAAAAGTAATAGGAAAATCCCGCCTATAAAACCAAATTCCTCAGCATATGTCGCAAAAATAAAATCTGTTTGATGTTCGGGTAAAAAATCTAAGTGACTTTGACTACCTTGGTTTAGTCCTTGCCCAAAACCTCCTCCGGAACCTATAGCAATTTTTGATTGAATAATATTATAGCCGGCACCGAGCGGTTCCCTTTCAGGATCAAGAAATACCATTACTCGTTTTTTTTGATAATCATGCATTATATTCCAAATTACCGGTATACAAGCAAATACAATAAGACCGATTATTACAAAATTTCTTATTCTAAACCCGACCGCAAAAAATATAATACCGGTAATAATTATATTTATAATGCCGGTACCAAGGTCAGGTTCTTTGATTATTAGTAATACCGGTATAATTACCGCAATAATCGGTACTAAAATTTTATGTATTTTCGTCAAATCTTCAAATTTTAATCGGTGAAAATAACGAGCTAACATTAATACTATTGCAAGCTTTATAGGTTCTGAAGGTTGCAAACGTATGATTCCAAGATCAATCCAACGTTTTGCCCCCATCGATACCGAACCGAAAAGCTCGACGCTTAATAATAAAGCTAATACTAAAAAATAGAATATATAGGAAAATCTAAATATTAACCTTAAGTCAAGTGTGGCAATTATGATAGATAACGGCAAAAATATACAAAAATTTATTATTTGCTTATATGCCCAAGGTTGGAGATTGCTATTTGATGCCGAATAAAGAACTATAAACCCTATAATACAAATTACAGTAATAAGCGAAATTAAAGTAAGGGGGAGTTTTTTAAATTGCTCTAAATAATTTCTTTGCATTATAATGTTGGATAATTTAATTTACGGTACAGCGTCATTCAGAAAGGTTGATACAAGTGAATTTTTCTGGATTCGCCTGTACTCACGTACTCTAGTACGGTAGCTTAGCTCACCTTTAAATTCATCTTGTCTAAATCTTTCTGAATGACGCTGTAAATATGAGGCGTTGTTGCATGGCTCGAATTTTCGATGT
The DNA here is from genome assembly GCF_964026565.1 of Rickettsia endosymbiont of Ceutorhynchus obstrictus. Taxonomy (NCBI): domain Bacteria; kingdom Pseudomonadati; phylum Pseudomonadota; class Alphaproteobacteria; order Rickettsiales; family Rickettsiaceae; genus Rickettsia; species Rickettsia endosymbiont of Ceutorhynchus obstrictus. Next base: position 200,547 of record NZ_OZ032162.1, on the reverse strand, counting down.
CATTCCCACCTTTAGCTAGAATGACATACTGCTGCTTTTATCGAGCCATGCAACAACGCCTGCACCTCTTCGCAATGACTATTCAAGTATCCACGCCACGCGAGCATTGCCTCGTGGAAGTGACACTAATAATTTGAATCATGTAAGCATTACTTATCAAGCAGTGATTCAAATTCTTTTACTACTGCTTGATAAAGCTTACGTTTAAAAGGAATTATAATAGACAATAATTCATCAAATGATGCCCAGCGCCACTGCTCAAATTCAGGGTTGCTAGTATTAACGTTAATGTCTTCGTTAGTACCGGTAAATCTAATTAAAAACCATCTTTGTTTTTGACCTCGAAAATTACCGTCCCACAATTTCGGTATTAGGAATGCCGGTACATCATAGCTATACCAGCATTTACTTTCAGCAATAATATGCCCTTTATCGCTGCCGATTTCTTCTAGCATCTCCCGCAATGCTGCAACGCTTGGGGTTTCTCCCGGTACTATACCGCCTTGAGGCATTTGCCATGCCGTCATTTTAGTATCTACTCTTTTACCGACAAATATTTTATTTTCGGTATTTATTATCATCATGCCTACCCCCGGTCTATAAGGTAGTTTACGATATTCTTGAGAAAGAGAATTTTTCATTATCTTAAATTTATATTAAACCAATTTCACTACTTTATTTTTTCCTGATGTTTTTGCCGTATACATGGCCTTATCCGAACGCTCGATAAAATCAGCGATAGATTCTCCTTTTTTATATTCCGTTACACCGATAGAAATAGTTTTGTGTATAGGTTCCGGTTGCCCTTCAATCTGAAAATCCATACATTCAATTTTTACTCTAACTCTTTCTGCCGTATGCATTGCTTGCTCCATATTCATATCACTTAAAAGAATAGTAAATTCTTCTCCGCCGAATCTGGCAATTAAATCAGTTACTCTAAAAGTATTTTTCAAAACACGGGTAACTATTTTTAAAACCGTATCTCCCGCTTGATGACCGTAACTATCGTTAACATGCTTAAAATCATCAACGTCGCACATAAGTAAATACAAACTAATTTCATCTTTGTTAGCTTTTTCCATCATTTGCTTTATATGTATATCGAAATAACGCCGATTAAATAAGCCCGTTAAACCGTCTTTGACTGCTAAATTTACACTTTGTTCAAGATCATTGCGTAAATTATCTTGATATTGTTTTCTGCGAAGTTGTGTTCTAATCCTTGCGAGTAACTCATTTTCTTCAATAGGGTAAATAAAATAATCGTTAATTCCGAGTTCCATTCCTTTCATAACTATAGGTAAATTTTCTTCATCGACTAGTAAAATTAGTACCACTCCGCTTATTTCCGGTTTGCCTCTTAACACTACGCTAACTCTTAACGGATCTTCATCCTCAAGCATACTGCTAATAATTACTAAATCAGGAATATATTCCGGTGTAGCCTCAAGTTCTAGGGATTCACTTATTACTTGGACATTCGGAGAAATTTTTAGTAACATTTGTTTGATATTTCTAGCCTGTACTATATCATCATTAATTAATAAGATTTTTTTATCGTTAAAAGTATCCCGCATTTCTATAGCCGGACTACCTAATAAAGCATTTGTATCATTCCGAAGCTTTAATTCATCAATTAATACTTTCATTCTCGAGAGGGACTTAAGCCTGACGAAAAGAGCAGTATCGTTTATAGGTTTGGTCAAAAATTCATCCGCACCCGCCTCTAAACCGGTGATACGATCCTCCACCTCCGAAAGTGCCGTTACCATAACTACCGGTATATGAGTAGTCTCCGGATTCGCTTTTATCCGCCGGCATACCTCAAAACCATCCATCTCCGGCATCATAACATCAAGCAATACCACATCAATCTTATTTTTTTCAAGTATACTTAATGCCTCCTTACCGCTAGTTGCGGTAAAGACCGTATAATATTCGTTTAAAAGTTTTGCTTTTAATAATTTAATATTTGTCTCTATATCGTCGACTACTAATATATTTGCCGTCATAAATTTTACAAAACCCTAATGTTAAAATAGTATTATTTAAATTCTTATCTTTAAATGTTGTTTTTAAAAAAAATAATTTGTATATTTATAATTTTTTAAGATACATACTATAATTATATATATGAAAATTTCGGCAAATTCAATTAGAACAGGTAATATATTAGTATACAACAATGATTTATGGGTGGTAAATAAGACACCTGAACATACTAAACCCGGCAAAGGCGGTGCTTATGTACAGGTAGAGATGAAAAACTTAAAAACGGGAACAAAGCTTAACGAACGCTTTAGTTCATCCGATTATATCGAAAAAGCCGAGCTTGAGCATAAAAATTTTCAATTTCTCTATTTTGAAGATAATAATCTTGTGTTAATGGATAATGTAACTTTTGAGCAAATTACTATAGATAAACAAATTTTAGGTGAAAAATTACCGTTTTTAACGGATAACATGCAGGTAAAAATAGAATTTTATGAGGATAACCCTTTGAATATTGAACTCCCGCCGACGGTTACGGCTGAAATTATTCAAACCGATCCGGTAATAAAAGGATCAACCGTTACCTCTTCATATAAACCGGCAATTTTAGCTAACGGTATTAGGGTTATGGTGCCGCAATATTTAGTAACGGGCGAAAAAATTATTATCAAAACCGAAGATATTAGTTTTGTCGAGCGGGCTAAATAATATACTGCATTAACTCGAAGAGTTGTCATACCGAGGCCCCGCCGGTGTTGTTGCATGGCTCATAATTTACCATTATGGTTATTATAAGTACGATGTCATACCGTGGCATGACACCGAAACACTTTGCAAAAATTCGAGCCATGCAACAACGCCGGACGAGCCACGGGGTGACACTCCTAATTCTTGAAATACTTCACGTATACCAAGTTCTAAAATTAACCGTACAGAAATGGTATAGATAGATGCAACCGATAACCAATTTATTAATTAGTGCGACGCGCAAAGCCGTTAAATTTTTACAACGAGATTTTCTAGAACTTGAAATGCTTCAGAGAACAAGCTCAGGCAATAAAGGATTCTGCGAGAAATCTTACTTGAAATTAAAAACTTTATTACAAAATGAATTGCAAAGACATTTAGAATCTTTATTTTTTCCGGAGGATATATTTGAAATAGATAATAATAATCGGGAAGTTGCTTTTTTAGTGCATCCTATAGATAGCACAAATAATTTAGCGAGAAGCATACCGTTTTTTGCTTTATCGATAACTTACTTAAAAAAAATACAGGAAACTTTAACAGCCGTGTCTACCGTAATACATTTCCCGGCTCTTAATGAAATTTATTATGCCGAAAAAGGCAAAGGAGCGTGGGTAGAAAGAGATAGCTTTAATTCTATAAATAATAAAAGCGCAAGGCTTCGGGTTTCCGGTATTGCTGATTTAAAGAATTCTTTAATAGTAAGTGACAATTTAACCGATACACCCTTTCCCGTAACCGATGTTAGGGCTTTTGGTTCACCGTGCTACTCAGCTATTCTTTTAGCAGCCGGTAAAATTGATATAATATATTTGTCATCATTAAATTATACTCTATATCATGCATTTGAATTAATAATTAAGGAAGCCGGCGGTGTGGTAGTAAATAACAACAATAAATTTATTGCCTCAAATGATCATCTTAAGCAGGCGTTGCTACGTGGATATTCAAAACATCATTGCGAGGAGGCACATCGTGCCGACGCGGCAATCTAGTTTTTGTCATGCTGAACAAGTTTTGCGCATCTTTTTTTAGTATATCCTGAAATAAATTCAGGATGACTATTATTTTCTAGATTGTAACAAAGCTTGCAGGGGCGGCGTTGTTGCATGACTCGATAAAAGCAGCAGCATGTCATTCTAGCTAAAGGCGCATTTAAGAAATAATGTCGGAAGATGTCATACCCGCGAAAGCGGGTATCCAGGCTAAAAAGCCTTAGCTTGTAAGGCTTTTTTCTGTATAATTGTAAGTTATCCTTACATTTTTAGTTTAATTTTTCTAGATTCCCGCCTTTAGCTAGAATGACATGCTGCTGCTTTTATCGAGCCATGCAACAACGCCTACCGCAACTAGGAATGACATCACTTTTGCGGTGAATTTTTGATCCATGTGAGCAATGCTTCCTTGCAATGACGTTTAAGTTATTACTCATTTTTCAAGAATTAAATATAATAGTTTTATGAATTTATCTCCTTCTTTGCCGGGTAATTCCGTACTCGGTAAAAAAACAACTTATAGCAATAGTTACGATCCTACATTGTTATTTAGAATCCCAAGAATAGATAATAGAGAAAAATTAAAGCTTAAGGAGGATAACATTCCGTTTTACGGGGTGGATATTTGGAATGCTTACGAAATTTCTTGGTTAAATCCAAAAGGCAAACCTTGTGTGGCAATCGGTAGTTTTTACATTCCCGTTAATTCCTCTAATATTGTTGAATCAAAATCGTTTAAGCTATATTTAAATTCCTTTAATAATGACGTTATTTCTTCGATGGAAGAATTAGAAAGAATAATATTAGAAGATTTAAGTACTGCTACAAATGGTCAAGTATTCGGTCGATTATCATCCTTAAATGAAAAAATAGAATTTGCTGAAATAAATGGTGAAAATATCGACTATTTAGATGTGGAATGCAATATTTATGACCATCCTGATAGTAATTTAATCGAATATGATGATATTGACATTGAGGAAGAAATTAACTCAAATTTATTAAAATCTAATTGTTTAGTAACTAATCAGCCTGATTGGGGAACGATAATAATAAAATATAAGGGTAAAAAGCTAAAGCATGATAGTATGCTAAAATATTTAGTATCTTTTAGAAATTGTAATGAATTTGCCGAGCAATGTGCCGAGCGTATTTTTGTCGATATTAAAAATGCTATAAATCCTACTTACCTATCCATATATATTAGATATACTAGACGCGGAGGAATCGATATTTGCCCTTATCGCTCCACAGATCAGAATTATATATTACCGAGTAATAAAAGATTAATTAGGCAGTAAACAAAAGTTCCTTCCTGCGCGGATTATTGCCGGCGTTGTTGCATGGCTACCAGAATCGTCATTGCGAGCGACTGGAGGCGTTGTTGCATGGCTAATAATTTACCGTATTATGGTTATTATAAGTACGGTGTCATACCGTGGCTTGACCCACTACTGTACGAACGTTTAAATAAAGAGGTAAAAATTCTGTCATTCCGTGGCTACGACCACGGAATCCAGCTTATAATATCATAAAAAGATTCTAAAATAAGTCTAATATGGCTTTATTTTCCTGGATGCCGTGATCAAGTCACGGCATGACACAGCCTTTTTTCAACGTTCGTACACTAGTGGGCTTGACCACGGTATCCAGAAAAACCTTAATAAAAAGACTGGATGCCGTAGTCAAGCCGGCGTTGTTGCATGGCTCTAAAAAAGTGCCGTATGTCATTCTAGCTAAAAGCGGGAATCTAGAAAAAAGTATAAAAGTCATCCTGAATTTATTTCAGGATCTTTTTCAACAGATGCTGAAACAAGTTCAGCATGACAAAGAAAAGTCTGGATTCCCGCCTTTAGCCATAACTGTCCGAAGTTACATAAAGAAGTAGAAAGAAATATAGATTTTTACTGTATTTAATGGCTATATATAGTAAAAATTCTTAATATTGATGCTCAAAAATACTATTTTTAACCTTAATTTTTTTAACTTCGGACAGTTATGGCCTTTAGCTAGAATGACATCGAAAATTCGAGCCATGCAACAAGACCCGCACCTCCTCGCAAGGCATTGTTGCGTGGATCGGAAATTAATAAAAATCCGTCATGGCGAAGCCGCGGAGTGGCTGTGGCCATTCAGGCTATCCCGAATATATGGGGGATTTAATTAGAATATTAAACAAATTTAGTATAAAAATATGTTTATACTTAGATGGCCACGGCGCCAAAAGGCGCCTCGCCATGACGGTTTGGGTATCCACGCGGGCATTGCCTTCCCGCGAAAGCGGGAATCTAGAAAAACACTTAAAAATAAACAAAATTATATAAAAATTTACTATATAATTCGCTTAAATATTTTCTGGATTCCCGCTTTTAGCTAGAATGACATCAAAATTTGAGCCATGCAACAACGCTGCGACCAAAGAGAACGCGGCAATCTAGGAAAAAATTAGTACAAAATACTATGTAAATTATTATTTTCTGGATTGCCGCATCGGGATTTTGTCCCTCCTTAGCTCAGACGTTTAACGATCAGCGCGGACATTGCTACGCAGGCATAATATTGATTAAATTTGCATTAATATAATTATTTTTTAATTTTTGGAAATCCTCATCGGCATGATATGAAGAACGAGTTAAAGGACTAGCCGAAACCATTAAAAAGCCTTTAGTCTTAGCGACTCTTTCAATATATTTAAATTCTTCCGGCGTAACATACCTTGCAACCTCTGCATGATTTTTAGTAGGCTGTAGATATTGACCGATAGTTAGGAAATCAACTTTTGCTTCTCTTAAGTCATCCATTACTTGGATTACTTCGCTCGTTTCCTCTCCAAGCCCTACCATCATACCGGATTTAGTGAAAATTTCAGGAGATAATTTTTTTATATTATGCAGTAAACTCAAAGAATTATAATATCTTGCTCCCGGTCTTATCTTTTTATACAAGGAGGGAACAGTCTCAACATTATGATTAAAAACGTCGGGCTTTGCTTCCGCTATTATTTCCGCCGCTCCGTCTTTTCGTAAGAAATCAGGGGTTAAAATCTCAATTGTTGTAGCCGGGGAAGAGTGTCTAATTTCTTGAATGCAATTAGCAAAATGTCTAGCTCCGCCGTCTTCTAAATCATCACGATCAACGGAAGTAATTACTACATGCTGAAGATTTAATTTTTTCACTGCTTCAGCAAGGCGTTCAGGTTCATGAGGATCAAGCAAATCCGGTCTGCCGGTTGCAATATTACAAAACCTGCAAGCTCTAGTACAGACCGAGCCTAAAATCATGACGGTTGCATGTTTTTTAGACCAGCATTCCCCTATATTAGGACAAGCGGCTTCCTCACAAACCGTATTTAATTTTAAATTTTTTATTAATTCTTTTGTATCCCGGTATTGCTTAGAAGTCGGAGCTTTTACTTTTATCCAATCGGGGCGTTTAATTGACAATATTGCCTCTATTTTCTCATTATTCAGCATATAATCGAAATATTTTTAAATCCAACGGTTTTTACTATAACGCAAATCGTCAATTGAAGCGATAAATCTAAAATATGCTATAAAAATTATGAGGTCAATGTTAATAAAGAATAATTGAAAATAACGTCGTTGCGAGGAGGCATTGTTACGTGGACGGGGCATTGTTGCATGGCTCGAATTTTCGATGTCATTCTAGCTAAAGGCGGGGCTTTGTTGCATGACTACCGGAATCGTCATTGCGAGGAGGGACGTAGTCCCGACGTGGCAATCCAGGAAAAAATTAGTACAAAATGCTATGTAAATTATTATTTTCTGGATTGCCGCGCTCCCTTTGGTCGCTCGCAATGACGGTTCTGGTATCCACGCGGGCATTGCCTCCTCACAATAACGATTCCGGTAGCCATATAATAATGCCGTCTCGCAACGACTTAGACGAACTTAGAATTTAAGTTTTGCACCGATAAGACCGACGGTTCCTTTAATTTTCTTATTAGGCGCTTCTACGTAATAAACCGGTTTGCCTTTTGCTTGAAAATATGACACTTCAGCGTAAGGCAATAATCCCGGCATTATTTTATATTCCGTACCTAAACTTACGGTATCGACGGTATTTTTATATCTTGATGATTTAAAATACGAGACACTCGTTTTAATCGGTCCTTGAGCATAAGCAAGACCACCGTTATAATAATAAGTATCACGCCCGACTTTATGATATTCTTTTGCGGTTAAGCTTTTCCCTAAACTGCCGTAAGAAGCTGCGCATGAAACATTACCGTACGTGAAAACCGCGCCGAGATTATAAGCTTTTAAATCAGAGAGTTTATAGCTTGCTAACACTGTTGTTGTAGTGCCTTCTCTTTTAGCCTGAATAAGTTGACGTGCCGGTTTGCCGTATTCTCCCGTAACCGATAATTTTAAAGCTACATCATCGGCAATTTCATGCTCGTAGGCCATACCGGCCGATACTGCATCCTTAACATTTTGATTAATCCTCATAAACGTACCGTCATCTAACAGTACGGTCTTGATACCAGTATTTGATTTGCTGACGCCGGTTCTACCTGAGTTTTCAAATGTTAAGTTATTAATATCTTTATTACCGCCGGTATTAGCTGAATCCGGTGTATAAGAGATACCTGCTTGAAAGCCGCTAAATTTAGGTGTGTAATAAGAGACTTTTCTAGCTGCCTCTGCTTTATCGTTAATTTGATCAAAGTTATTAGAAAATGATTCGATATAAAAATTACTAGTAGTATCAAAATCGGGTTTAAGATTGTTATATCTCATATATTGACCGTCAAGAATTACATATCTAGACCAGCCGCCCGTGGCTGCCGTTACGTAACCGCCGGTAATACGCATGTTAGCGCCGGCATCGTAAGGAGAACCGAGTTCAACTTTTCCGTAATCCGTTTTCAAGAAAATATGAGAACCGTTATAACTTGTGGAAGTTTTAGGTCTAGTAGTAGGTAACAACACGATTTTAACACCGGCTGTTACATCATCATTAAGAGCTTGAGAAATAGTAGCATCAAATGCGGCTTCCGTATAGAAAGCCGTTTTCTTTCTATTATCGGAAACATTTTTTTCATATCCTAATAGATGATTTTGGCTTGCAAAACCGCTTTCAAATTCAAAGAAACCTTCTAATTTTATTTCGGTATTAGGGTTAGCGATTTTGATAGTAGGCGTATAATCAGCTGCAAAAGCTGATTGAGTAAAGCAAGCTATACTTGCTAATAATAGTAATTTTTTCATTTGAAAAACCTCTTAAATATTTTTAGCTTTAAAAGTTTTATTACCAATTTTGAGCTTAACTAAAATATGGGTTAAATTTTATAGACTAAATATAATGCAATTCTTAAAATTTACCACAAGAATTAGGCATAATATATAATTTTTAAGGTTAATAATACGCAAAGTGGTATAATTACAACTATATACTTGCCGGGTTGCATGGATCGAATTTTTGATGTCATTCTAGTTCAAACGGGGCTTTGTTGCATGGATCGAATTTTTTTTGCAAAGCAATCCGGTGTCATACCGAGGCCCCTCCCACGGTATCCAGAAAAAATCTTAGTAAAAGACCGGATACCGTGGCTTGACCCACTACTGTACGAACGTTGAAAAAAGGCTGTGTCATGCCGTGACTTGATCACGGCATCCAGGAAAATAAAGCCATATTAGACTTATTTTAGAATCTTTTTATGATATTATAAGCTGGATTCCGTGGTCGTAGCCACGGAATGACAGAATTTTTACCTAGTGGGCTTCACCACAGTATCCAGAAAAAAATCTTAGTAAAAGACCGGATGCCGTGGGAGGGGCCTCGGCATGACACCGTACTTGTAATAACTATAATACAGTAAATTATGAGCCATGCAACAACGCCCTATATACTTGCCGGGTTTTTTATTTTTAAATAACTCGGTAACTAAATCTAAAAATAAAATTAATATGTATAATTAATATTTTGTATTTTAATAATATTTAGTTATAATTATCACTTCATTAATTTAATTGTCAAGTATTAGTATAATGTCAATCATGTCAGACAAATGGATCAAAGAAATGACCGGTAACCATGGGATGATTGAGCCTTTTGTGGACAAACAAGTTAGGGTTCATAATTCGGAAAAAATTATTTCTTACGGATTATCTTCTTACGGTTACGATACGAGGGTATCAAGGGAGTTCAAAATATTTACTAATATTAATTCCACTATCGTTGACCCTAAAAATTTTGATAAATGTAGTTTAGTGGACAGGGAAGTGGATGTATGTATTATTCCGCCGAATAGCTTTGCCCTTGGTAGAACAGTTGAGTATTTTAAAATTCCGCGGGACGTGATAGTTATTTGTGTAGGTAAATCTACTTATGCCAGATGCGGTATAATCATCAACGTTACACCGTTAGAACCGGAATGGGAAGGGCATGTTACGTTAGAGTTTTCAAATACTACTCCTTTGCCTGCTAAAATTTACGCCAATGAAGGAGCTTGTCAATTTTTGTTTTTAAAAGGAGAACAAGCTTGCGATCTTTCCTACGCAGACCGGCAAGGGAAATATATGAAACAACTCGGAGTTACCCTGCCGTTAACTTAAAATAATATTAAAAATAAGGATTTTATGAACATACCAAACCCTGATGCTCCTGAAGCGATACCTCACATTTCCGTTAATGCCCAATATATAAAAGATTTATCGTTTGAAAGCCCTTCTGCGCCTTCATCGCTTGCCGCTTTAGAACGTAATCCTCAAATTGATTTATCACTTGATATAAATATTTCTAATTTACCGGAAGAAAATTTTTATGAGGTTGAACTAAATATTGAAGCTAGCGCAAGAAATGAGAAATATAAATTATTTTTAGTAGAATTAAAATATGCCGGAGTGTTTAATTTAATTAATATCGCTCCTGAACAGCATCAAATTTTGTTATCCGTTCATTGTCCGGCAATGATTTTTCCGTTTGCCAGAAAGATTATTGCAAGCGTAACGCAAGACGGTGGATTTCAGCCGTTAATGATTGATCCCATAGATTTCGGTGCTTTATACCATAAAAAAATGTTAGAACATCAGAATTAATATAATTTCTGATCTCATTCCCCGGAAGGTATGGCGTTGTTGCATGGCTCAAATTTTCGATGTCATTCCCGCTTTTAGCTAGAATGACATACTGCTGCTTTATCGAAACCATGCAACCAACGCCTTTGGTCGCTTGCAATGACGTTTAGGGTATCCACGCAACAACGCCCGCTCGCAATAACGGAGTTTTTTTGTGTTAATTTCTATCAATGCAACAATGCCTTCTTGCAATGACGTATTTGAATTTTTTGTTAAAGATAATAAAAAATTTAAAATAGAATTAAATAATCTTTACTTATTTTGTTAACAAAGGTATAAAGCAATTTAAATAAAAATTATTTAATTAGTGAGAAATTAAGGAGAGCTATATGAAATTAGATAAAAAAATAAATTTGTTATTAAGGAGAAAGATATAATGAGGGTTCTTTTAATTGAAGATGAGCCGCAAATGGCTAACTTAATTGAACTAACTTTAGCCTCGGAAGGAATAGTTTGCGATATAGTTTCAGTCGGTACGGATGGTTTAAAAGTCGGTAAAATTTATAAATACGATCTGATTATTTTAGATATTATGCTACCGGATATTAGCGGGTTTGAAGTTCTACTAAGATTACGTGCGGTAAAGGTAAAAACACCTATTTTAATTTTATCCGGTCTTACTAGTATGGACCAGAAAATTACCGGTTTTTCTTCCGGTGCTGATGATTATTTAACTAAACCGTTCGTCAGAGAAGAGCTAATTGCTCGTATAAAAGCAATAGTTAGGCGTTCTAAAGGGCATTCAGAATCGATATTTAGATTCGATAAAGTTAGTGTGAATCTGGATACTAGAAGCGTTGAAGTTGATGGAAGGAAAGTACATTTGACTAATAAGGAATATGCAATTTTAGAATTGCTTATATTACGTAGGGGAACGATATTAACTAAAGAAATGTTTTTAAACCACCTATATAATAATGTCGGCGAGCCGGAAATGAAGATTATCGACGTATTTATATGTAAATTACGTAAAAAATTAAGTGATGCAGCCGGTGGAAAAGACTATATAGATACGGTTTGGGGACGCGGCTATATGTTAAAAGAACATGATGAAACTTCCGGATAGCCTTTAGTCGAAAAAGCACGAGCGAAATAAGAAAAAATCTTAGTAAAAGACCGGATTCCGTGGTCGTAGCCCACTACTGTACGAACGTTTAAATAAAGAGGTAAAAATTCTGTCATTCCGTGGCTACGACCACGGAATCCAGCTTATAATATCATAAAAAGATTCTAAAATAAGTCTAATATGGCTTTATTTTCCTGGATGCCGTGATCAAGTCACGGCATGACACAGCCTTTTTTCAACGTTCGTACAGTAGTGGGTCGTAGCCACGGAGTGACACCGGTCAATTCCAAAAAAACACGAAAGCCCTAAATGAAAATTCTAGCCGGCAATAGTAATAAAATACTCGCAAAACATCTGGCCTTAGCATTAAATGCTCATTATATAGAATGTTTAACTACATATTTTAACGATACCGAAATAAAAGTAGAAATTTTAGAATCTATTTACAATGAAGATATTGTTATAATTCAGTCAACTTCAAGACCGGTTAATGATCATCTAATTGAATTGTTATTATTAATAGATACTGCAAAAAGAGCTAAAGCAAAACAAATTATCGTCATAATACCGTATTTCGGCTATAGCCGTCAAGATCGTATATTTTCTAATGAGACCTCAATTCCGGCACGATTAATAGCCAATCTTTTAGAAATTACGGGCGCAACTTCTATAATTACCGTTGATTTGCATTCTGATAAAATAGAGAAGTTTTTTAAAATTCCTATTCAAAATCTATGCCCTATAAGTTTGTATTTGCCTTTTCTAAAAAATTATAATGATCTTATTATAGTGTCTCCTGACGAAGGCGGTACTCAGCGCGCTCAAAAAATCGGCGCGTCGGTTAATCTAGATATAGCTATTATTAGCAAACGAAGAGCGGTAAATAACAAATGTGAAATGATAGAAATAACCGGAGACGTTAAAGGAAAAAATTGTGTGTTAATCGATGATATTATCGATAGCGGCGAAACCATTTGTCAAGCAGCTAAATTTTTAATTGATAATGCGGCTTTATCGGTTGATGCATTTGTAACTCATCCCGTACTTTCAGCGGGTTCTATGGACAATATCCAAAATTCGGTTATAAATAATATTTATGTAACGGATACTATACAAGTTACTAATTTATCTGCTAAATTTCATATAATATCGATAGCACCTATTATTATCCAAGCATTACAAAATATATTATAAATATGTACTTAGCTCAATGCACACTTGAAATTGATTTAGCAAAAATAAAAGCTAACTACCGCACCTTACGCGATATTTGCCAAAATTCACTAGTGGGGGCAGCTGTTAAAGCAAATAGCTACGGGCTTGGAGCAAATCAAATTTCTAAAGCGTTAGAAGAGGAAAATTGCCGATTTTTCTTTGTAGCTTCATACATTGAGGGAATAAATTTACGTAAAATATTGAGTAGCCACTCAAATATTTTAGTCCTTAACGGTGTTTCCCAAAATGATGCTGCGGAATTTGTTGAATATAATTTAATACCGGTACTTAATAATCTAAAGCAAATTGAGATATGGCGACAACTGGCTAAAACTCGGAATCAATTATTAGACTGCTTTCTGCATTTTAATACCGGCATAAATCGTTTAGGTCTAACTCACACCGAAATAGAACATATAATCAATGATCGTGACTTATTAGAAGGTTTGCAAGTACAATATATTATGAGTCATTTAGCTGCCTCCGAAGAAGCTAATAACCCTTACAATATTGAGCAATTAACAAAATTTAAAAGTTATCTACCACATTTTCCTAATGTAAAAATAAGTTTAGCTAACTCAGGCGCTATATTTTTAGGACAAGATTATCATTTTGATTTAGTAAGACCCGGAATGGCTTTATACGGTCTTAATCCTTTGGGTCAGCATAAACCGAATCCAATGAAGAATCCTGTAACCCTTACTGCACCGATAATTCAATTACAAAAATTGACAGCAGACAGCCATATCGGTTATAATACATCATTCACTACCGAGCGCGATAGTATAATTGCTACGTTACCGCTCGGTTATGCAGACGGCTATAGCCGAAATTTTAGTAACCGCGGCGAAGTATTTATTAACGGTCATGTTGCCAAGATAGTAGGGCACGTATCAATGGATTTAGTTAATATTGATGTTACCGATCTACCGCATTCACAAATTTTTCTAGGGCAAGAAGTAGAGATTATAGGGAATTATTGTACTCCGGATAAAATAGCGACTATTATAGGTACTATCGGATACGAAATATTAACTAGCCTCGGTAATAGATATAAAAGAGTATATAAAAATGATACTTAATACGGTTAACTTAATCGGCAAGCGTACTATCGGTATAGCAAGGAATATCGGGGCTTTCTCGTTATTTAGCTTTACAGCGGTTAGTAGTATAGTTAGGCCTCCTATATATTTCGGTTTAATTTATCGCCAATTATTATTTATCGGTTTCTATTCTTTGCCGGTCGTCGCGATGACTACTTTTTTTTCCGGAGCAGTGCTAGCGCTACAAAGCTATACGGGGTTCTCACGCTTTTCTGCCGAAAGCTCAATTGCAACGGTGGTAGTATTATCTTTAACCAGAGAGCTCGGTCCCGTGCTTGCCGGTCTTATGGTTGCCGGCAGAGTCGGTGCTTCAATTGCCGCTGAAATTGCGACTATGCGAGTAACCGAGCAAGTAGATGCTCTATATACTTTATCTACCAATCCGATTAAATATTTAGTATTCCCAAGGGTAATAGCTGCAGTTATTACCTTGCCGTGCCTAGTATTAATCGGCGATGTAATCGGGGTAATGGGCGGTTATTTAGTAGGCGTATATAAGCTTAATTTCAATAGCGTAAGCTATTTAACTAGTACTTTTCAATATTTAGAAGCAATTGACGTAATTTCCGGCTTAGTAAAAGCAGCAGCTTTCGGCTTTATTATCTCTATAATAAGTTGCTATAGCGGCTATTATTCTAATAAAGGCGCAAAAGGCGTCGGGATGGCTACTACTTCGGCGGTAGTAAATTCCTCCATTCTTATTTTGATTAGTAATTACCTGATAACCGAATTATTTTTTAAAGTGTAATGTGCTGCTAGTAAATGAAGAGGAAAACGTGAGTCGTCATTGCGAGGAGGAGTTGGCTTTGTTGCATGGATCGAAAATTGCTATATTTTGGGTATTCTTTAAAAGTACCGCGATGTCATGCCGTGGTCAAGCCCACTACTGTACGAACGTTGAAAAAAGGCTGTGTCATGCCGTGACTTGATCACGGCATCCAGGAAAATAAAGCCATATTAGACTTATTTTAGAATCTTTTTATGATATTATAAGCTGGATTCCGTGGTCGTAGCCACGGAATGACAGAATTTTTACCTCTTTATTTAAACGTTCGTACAGTAGTGGGTCAAGCCTCGGTATGACACCATACTTATAATAACCATAATACAGTAAATTATTAGCCATGCAACAACGCCCAATGACGTAGAGTTTTCGATCCACGCGGGCATTGCCTCCTTGCAATGACGTTGAACTATCTCAATTCCCAAATTAATCGTACAAAAGCAATGACAGAAGAAACATTAAAAATTAAAATTCGCTCTTTGCATAAATCTTTTTCCGGTCATAAAGTACTTGACGGAATAGATTTAGACGTAAAAAAAGGCAGTTCTTTAGTAATTCTCGGCGGGTCGGGTACGGGTAAATCGGTGTTAATAAAAGCTATAGTAGGATTACTCAAACCGGATAGCGGCAAGATTTCTATTGATGGAGTAGACACCACCAATATCTCTGATAGTAAAAGATTTGATATTATGGAAACTATCGGCTTTTTATTCCAAGGAGGAGCTCTTTTTGATTCTTTAACCGTACAAGATAATATTACTTTTTTTACTAAAAAATTATCTAAAAAAGAAAAAAATGAATTAGCGGCATCTAAACTTGAATCCGTTGGATTATCTTCTAGAATACTTGCTCTTTACCCTTCAGAATTATCAGGCGGTATGCAGAAAAGAGTAGCGCTTGCGAGAGCAATTTGCAGCACCCCGT
Source organism: Rickettsia endosymbiont of Ceutorhynchus obstrictus (assembly GCF_964026565.1). Taxonomy (NCBI): domain Bacteria; kingdom Pseudomonadati; phylum Pseudomonadota; class Alphaproteobacteria; order Rickettsiales; family Rickettsiaceae; genus Rickettsia; species Rickettsia endosymbiont of Ceutorhynchus obstrictus. The sequence continues at coordinate 184,615 of NZ_OZ032162.1, read as the reverse complement.
CAATTCTTTTTTTAGATGAACCGACCACGGGGCTTGATCCTATAATGGCTAATATCATTAATGAATTAATTATTAAAATTCAAGAGGAGTTAGGTGCAACTACCGTTACCATAACTCATGATATGGTTAGCGCCGAGAAAATAGCCAAGGAAGTAGCGATGATTTATCAAGGAAAAATTATGTGGTATGGAACAAAAAACGAAATGACCGATAACGACAATCCTTACCTTAAACAATTTATTACCGGTTCGACTACCGGCCCTATTGAGGTTGATTATGTTTAAAATTTTACTTAAAAATATACCGTTTATCGGTGTTCTGTTCACTCTCTTAAGTAGCAGTAATGCTTACGCTGCAAGTAACCGACCTTATACTACAGCCGACTGGGAAAAAATAGCAATTATAGTTGTTATCGCCGTTTTAATTTTCAGCCCTTCAAAATTTCGCGTAATAGTAATCGGCACCACACTCGGTTTAACATGCGCTTATTTAACTTATAAATATCTTTTACCTATACTACAAAATTTTTAATGTTGCCTCGTACAGTATTGCTTTGTGGATAGCTAAAAAACCTCTCATTGCGAAGAAGAATTGTTGCGTGGATACCCAAAACGTCATGGCGAGGCGCCTCTTGGCGTCGTGGCTATCTAAGTATAAACATATTTTTATACTAAATTTGTTTAATATTCTAATTAAATCCCTCATATATTCGGGATAGCCTGAATGGCCACAGCCACTCCGCGGCTTCGCCATGAGGGATTTTTATTAATTTCCGATCCACGCAACAATGCTGAGCTAGGAATGATATACTGCTGCTTTTATCGAGCCATGCAACAACGCCGCCGGCATTGCTACGCGGGCATGACATAAACCGCAACTCTTCAGGTTATATTTAAGTATATTACATGATAATTAATATAGAACTCATAAAAAATTATAAGGAATGGCAAGGACACAAGTTAATTAACAAGTTTTTAATAAAAAAAATTATTCAAAACGTGTTACGGCGATTTGATGATTTTGCTAACATAAAACAAATTGAATTATCAATCTTATTAACGGATAATTCAAGGATGGCAGACTTAAATACACAATTTCGCAATATAGAGAAAGCTACTAATGTTCTTTCCTTTCCAAATGAAGAATTAGATTGGCGGGACTTACGTTTAAATGAGCCGGTAAATGAAAAACTTACTCTACGGAAAGACATACAGCTAAATTCAGAAAGATTTAGACAAGATGAATTTAATGGTGAGCTAAGCTACCGTACTAGAGTACGTGAGCACAGGCGAATCCAGAAAAATTCGCTTGTATCAAGCTTTATGAATGACGCTATACTTGAATTTCCGGCAAATCTTCCTTATATGTATTTAGGCGATATAGCATTTGGTTATGAAGTAATTTACACGGAAGCGCTAGAGCAAAAAAAAACTTTTGAAAATCATTTTATTCATCTTTTAATACATAGTATTCTACATTTAATAGGATTTGACCATCAAAATGACGAAGAAGCGAATATTATGGAAAATTTAGAAATTAAAATATTAAATTATTTCAATATTTCTTCACCTTATTAATCAAATAAAAAAACATTATGTTTAATACCGATTCCCAAATTAAATTGTACAGGAGTGATTTAATTTGCGAGTGTCCGCAGTCTATATTAATAGGTAAGGAGGCGAGTTTAATTCAAAACCGCTTCTGTATGATTAATTTCGGAAGTTGGTATAAACCTTCAAAAAAAGAAGATTCTTATGACTAATAAATTAAATCATAGAATTATTTCTAATTCAAAAAAATTGCTATTACCTATTAAATCTTTCTTTGTAAATCTTCTCGCTAGGATAATCGGTAGAGCAAAAATAAAAGATGATTTTTCTATTACTATTAAACAGCTTAGAGTTAATAGTCGAAAAATGACACTAGACGAACGTAATATTTTAACTAATCTTTTAAAATTAGAAGGTAAAACCGTTGAAGATATAATGATTCCGAGATCAGACATTGCCGCAATAAAGCTAACTATAAATTTAGAAGAATTAAGTAAGATTATTAAAACGAAAGTTCCTCATACCAGAACACTCATATATGACGGAACTTTAGATAATATAGTCGGCTTTATTCATATCAAAGATTTATTTAAAGCATTAGTAGTTACTAAACAAAATTTTCAGTTAAAAAAACTAATTCGTAAACATATAATTGCTGCACCTTCCATAAAGTTAATTGATCTGCTTGCTAAAATGCGAAGAGAGCGGACTCATATAGCAATAGTTATAGACGAATATGGCGGTACTGACGGAATGGTGACTATTGAGGATATTATGGAAGCGATAGTAGGCAGAATAGACGATGAACACGATAAGCAATTAGACAGCGATAATTTTGAGATTATTGATAATAACACGATTATCTCAAATGCTCGTGTAGAAGTAGAAGTATTAGAAAAATTAATCGGCGAAAAATTAAAAGAAGATGATGATGAATTTGATACGATAGGGGGTTTGGTACTTACAAAAATCGGTAATGTTCCGTCAATCGGCACTAAAATAAACATCTCGAATAATATTGAAATTGAAGTCATTGATGCAAATCCTAGAACTTTAAAACAAGTTAAGATTAAACTGAAATACGACCTACCCGCTTCCGAATTACCTAGACAAGGTTGAAAAATTATTATATATATACGTGAAGTATACCTATAACATAACGTAACGCCAAACCACTATTGAAAAATAAAATAGCGGCAGCTTTTAAACATATTTGTAAATATAAATGTCAAAAGAAGATCTAATCCAGTTTGCGGGAGTCGTGCTTGAACTTTTACCTAATGCAACTTTTAGGGTAAAGCTAGAAAACGATCATTTAATTATTGCTCATACCTCCGGTAGAATGCGTAAAAATCGTATTAGAATATTAGTAGGAGACAAGGTTACCGTTGAAATGACTCCGTACGATTTAACTAAAGGTCGAGTAATTCATCGTAATTAACTCCAACTATGGATAAGTTTTTAAGCTAAAACTTATCCATAGTTCGCGTTAATTAATTATCTACCGCACAAAAAATATGCATATGCGTGAAGTATTCCGAGAATTGGATTTTATTGGCAGGGGTGAGCAAGCGCAGCTTATACTTAATAAGTGCCAAAATATAATAACTTTAATGGGCGAATCCCTGATAAAATGAAAGACCGATTCTTGAAAGACGAGCGGCATAATTTGCCCATCATATTAGCGTCTCAGTCACCTGCTAGGCTTGAGTTACTAAAAAGATTAAAAATTGTTCCAACTCAAATTTTACCTGCCGATATTGATGAATCGCCGCGTTTGCGTGAATTACCAAATCATTTAGCTATCAGACTTGCGAAAGAAAAAGCCGTAAAAATTGCTTCGCAAATAGAAGAACCGGCTATTATTATAGCAGCGGATACCGTCGTTGTAGCCGGTAGAAAATTATTACCGAAAGCCGCTACCCATGAAGAAATAAAAGATTGCCTTAATATATTATCAGGAAGACGTCACCGTGTTTATACCGGTTTGTGTGTTATTAAAAAACACCACAATCAAACGACGGTAAGACAAAAAATAGCTCAAACAATCGTTAAATTTAAAAGATTAAGCCGGCAAGAAATTGACTTTTACTGTTCACTTAATGAAGGATTAAATAAGTCAGGCGGATGCGGAATTTCCGGCTATGCGGAAGCTTTTATTCCATTTATTTCAGGCTCTTACTCAAATGTCATGGGGCTGCCTCTATTTGAAACGGTAAATGCTTTAACTTCCTTGGGTTATGTAATAGGTGATTAGAGTCGATTGATTTTGAGCGTGTTAACGCGAATTTAGAATAAGAACTTACCATAAATTCGGTTCAAAAGCTAAATAATCAAGGGTAAAGGCGGCTTCAAAGATTCGTCATTGCGAGCGACTGGAGGCGTTGTTGCATGGATGGTTAAAATCGCTTAAAACTTGTCATACCGTGGCTTGACCCACTACTGTACGAACGTTGAAAAAAGGCTGTGTCATGCCGTGACTTGATCACGGCATCCAGGAAAATAAAGCCATATTAGACTTATTTTAGAATCTTTTTATGATATTATAAGCTGGATTCCGTGGTCGTAGCCACGGAATGACAGAATTTTTACCTCTTTATTTAAACGTTCGTACACTAGTGGGCTTGACCACGGTATCCAGAAAAAATTAAAAAGCCTGACTGGATGCCGTGGTCAAGCCACGGCATGACACCGAATTGCTTTGCAAAAATATTGAGCCATGCAACAAAGCCGAAGGCGTTTATGCCGATGCAGGGCGGGCAATACGGCTAAATTCAGAAAGCTTCAGATAAGATAAATTTAAAGACGAGCTAAGCTACCGTACTAGAGTAGGTGAGTACAGGCGAATGTCGAAAAATTTGCTTGTATCAAGCGATGACGCTGTACAGCTAAACTAACTATACCTTCCAATATCTTTAATCCTAAAATTTCTTCTTAATAATCTCTGCTACTTTTTTAACTTCATTCAGAGGAGTGTAATTATATTTTTCTAGCGAGGTAGTAAATTTATCAAAAATTTTTGCTATTTTTTGCTCTACCAATTGGTCGATAAAAGCTTGATGTTTTGGAGCTTTAAAGCTAGGAGGACAAAATATATAAAGAGGGTTGCCGCTAGCTACTGCATCGCTGCACATTGAAATCGAATCGGCAGTAGAAACTATATAGGTCGCTTGAGAGAGCATACCTAAATACGGATTAAATTTATTGCTTAAGTTATCTTTATTGTTTAAGTTATCGTTCTCCTTAGGATCGTAAATAATTGTAGAGTCAGGCATCAAGCTTTTAATAATCAGTTTGACCGTGTTTGGCGTACGTCTACTAAAACTAATAAAAAAAGGTAGCTTCCGAACATGATTTACCCTAAATAATAACGATGATAATAGAAAAGCATCCTCATCACTAAATTTATAATATTTATTACCTCCACCGATAATAACGGCTATAAATTTTTCAAGCTGAGGATAATTTTTATGTAACTCCTCAGCGGCAAGAGGTAGTTTCGGCAAAACGCCGGTAAGTGCTCCCGTGAACCTTATAACATTTGTGGATTCTTGCATTAGAGTATCATGATACGGCAAGATTACGGTATCAAATTCATCGTAAGTAACAGCCGGCTGCATTATTTGAATCAGCTTTATTTTATTATTAGACTTTCTCTTTAAATAAAGCGCCAGCGCTGCCGTCCTTCTTCCGGCAGTAATTATTATATCGGGGAACGGTTTTGCTTCTAAAGATCGTAATAATTTATTTTTGATATGGATAGGTCGCCCTTGAAGAAAATAATTCGGTAATTTGCTAAAATAATTATATTTTAACTCTATTAATTCATATTTCTCTCCTAGTTCTTCCGCTAGGGCTATAGCTTGATTCGTATTACCCGCTCTATTATCACCGAGTACCCAAATATTTATATTTTTCATAGTCATATACTAAATCCTGAAGAGTTGTTATACCGTGGCTTCCGGTATTGTTGCATGGCTAATAATTTACAAATGAAGTCCAGGTAAATTTATTATGTTAGCAAGGCTTATACCCTTATCGCAGGCATTTGCCAATTCCGGCATAATCGGTATTTTATGGATTAAAGGTATATTATATTTCTCTGAGAAATATTTACCACTATTACCGTTAAATATATTTAAAATTTTTCCTGAAGGTGAATCGATTAAGTAACTCATATTTTCAATAATACCCATAATAGATAGGCTCAACTTCCGATATAAATCAATAGAACGAATTACATCTATTTGCGACATTTTTTGCGGAGTAGTGACAATTATAACACCATTTAAGTGATAATTTTCTAAAATACTCAAATGAATATCACCGGTACCGGGGGGCATATCAATAATTAAATAATCGAGATTATCCCATTTAGTTACGGATAATAATTGATAGATAGTTTTGCTAGCCATCGGTCCGCGCCAAATAATTGCGGAATAATCTTTAACAAAAAAGCCGATAGAGATAATTTGAATATTACGCGATATTAAAGGAATTATTCGCTCATTGATTGTTTGCGGCACCTCATTAATACCGAATATCTGCGGAATTGACGGACCGTAAATATCCGCATCGACTATACCGACTCGATGCCCTTCCTTGTTTAATTGCTCGGCAATTAAGGCAGCAACGGTAGATTTACCGACTCCGCCTTTGCCGGAAGCAACTAATATTACTTTTTTTACATTCTCTATAAAATATTTGGCTTTTTGCGGAGAATTTTTTATATTTTGAGGTTTTTTATCCAGGCTTTTGCTACTAGTAAAAATAATTGTTATTTTGCCGATACCGGCAATTTCCCTAAGTTTATCTATCGCCTTAACTTTTATTTCCTGCGCTTCTTCTTGATTTTGTTCAGAGATATCAATTGAAAAACCTATATTTTGATCTTTAATAATTATATTTGATATAATATCGGTTAAGTTAGTGCCGTCTTTAAATATAATATTTTGGATTTTATTAAAAATTTGTTGTTTATGTAAGTCAGTCATATTTTTTTAATCTTATATTTAGTTCATAGCTTGTTGACCTTAATTAGTATAGTATATATAATAATAAAATTCGCGTCCTTAATATATTTCAAATATACAAAAAAATGTTTAACAAAAAATATATTCAAATTTTCAAAAAATCTCCTTGGAAAGATTTTGAAGATAATAATGATAACAACATATTCACAAGACCACGGAAAAATCAATTTGATTTTAATAAATTTCAATTTAAATTTAACTTTAATAATAAAACTATAATTTTAGCCGTATTTGCGCTTTTAGCTCTTTGGTTTGCTTCCGGTATTTATGAAGTAAAAGAAGGAGAGGAAGCGGCAGTAATAAGGTTTGGACGTTTTGTACGCAAAGGATTTCCCGGTCTTAATTACCGATTACCGACACCGTTTGAAGCGGTAATAATAGAAAAAGTTAATCAATCTCGCAGGATTGAAATCGGTTATCGAACAAGCAATTTAGGTAAAAACAGCAGTGATAATACTAAAAATGTTGCCGGTGAAAGTATTATGCTAACGGGCGATGAAAATATTGTTGCTTTAAATTGTGACGTAATGTGGCATATCAGCGATCTAGAAAAATTTAGCTTTAATATATTAAGACCTGAGGAATCAGTCAAAGCTACCGTTGAAAGTGCCGTTAGGGAAGTGATCGGCAATACTCCTATTTCTTGGGTATTATCCGATCAAAAACAGGAAATTACTTATAAAATTGAGACTTTAGCACAAAAAATCTTAGATAGCTATAATGCGGGCGTTACTATTGAAATGGTACAATTGTTAAAAGCCGAACCGCCGGCCGAGGTAATAGACGCTTATAGAGACGTACAAACATCCAAAGCCGATAAAGAAAGAGAAATAAACCAAGCTCAAGCTTATAATAATAAAATTTTGCCGGAAGCACGTGGGCTTGCCGCAAAAATTTTCCAAGAAGCAGAAGCTTATAAAGCAGAAATAATTTCAAAAGCCGAAGGGGATAGTCAAAGATTTAATGCTATTTATAAGCAATATGCGATGAACAAGCAATTAACTAGAGATCGCTTATACCTAGAAACGGCAGAAGAAGTTTTAACCGGGGCAAATAAAACGATTATCAATAATAATCTTTTACCCCACATGGCTATTAAACCTTCCGGGAATTAAGGCGTTTGTGTATAGGCGGTGTTAGTTTAAGGAGTAAAAACGTAAGCCGTCATTGCGAGGAGGTGTTGTTGCGTGGATACCCAAACCGTCATGGCGAGGTGCCTCTTGGCACCATGGCAATCCAGTTAAACATATTTTTATACTAAACTTGTTTAGTATTCTAATTAAATCCCGAATGTAATTCAGGATAGCCTGGATGGCCACAGCCACTTCGTGGCTTCGCCATGACGGATTTTTATTAATTTTTTGATCCACGCAACAATGCCTTGCGCGCGGTGTTGTTGCATGGCTCAAATTTTCGATGTCATTCTAGCTAAAGGCAGGAATCCAGAAAAATTATAGTCATCCTGAATTTATTTCAGGATCTACTAAAAAAAGATGCTGAAACAAGTTCAGCATGACAAAGGCAAAAAAGCCTAGATTCCCGCCTTTAGCTAGAATGACATACGGCACTTTTTTAGAGCCATGCAACAAGACCTGGCAATGCTCATAATGACGGACAGGTACACAGAACTCAAAAAAATAATAAAGAATACTAAAGGAATACTAAATGAAAAAAATTTATTACTTAATTTTTGCGATTATTTGCGGATTAATATTAATTTCTAGCTCGTTATTTTCTGTTGATCAACGTCAATTAGCCGTGGTATTTCAATTCGGTGAAGCGGTAAGAACTATAGAAGCGCCGGGGTTACATATTAAAATTCCGTTTATTCAGGATGTAGAGTTTTTTGATAAGCGTATTTTAGATGTCGAAGTAGAATCAAAGGAACTAACAGCAGCTGATGGAAAAAGGGTTATTGTCGATGCTTATGCCAAATTCCGTATTAACAATCCGGTAATGTTTTACAAAACGGTACATAATTATCAAGGTGTTAAAATAAGACTTACTAGAAATTTAGAGTCCTCAATGCGTAAAGTGATCGGTAAAGTATCCCTAAGTAATCTTCTTACCACAGAGCGCACTAACGTAATGTTTAATATTTTAAATCAAGTAAACGAGGAAGCAAAAAATTTCGGTATTGATGTAATTGACGTCAGAATATTGAGAGCGGATTTACCGAAAGAAAATAGTGCCGCTATTTATCGCCGTATGCAAACTGCTCGTGAAAAAGAGGCTACCCAAATTAGAGCCGAAGGACAAGAGGAAGGTGTGCGTATTCGCTCAAGGGCTGACAAAGAAAGTAAGATATTATTAGCCACGGCTTACAGAGATTCACAAATCATTAAGGGCGAAGGGGATGAGAAAGCCGCGAAAATATATAATGCCGCTTACTCTATCGATCCGGAATTTTACAAATTTTATAAATCACTTATAGTATATAAAAATTCTTTAAAGAAAGAAGATACCTTATTTGTAGTTTCGCCTGACGCGGAACTGCTTAAATATCTTAACTTATCTAAATAAATATTGTGAGTATGTTATACCGTTCATCTTTCAAGAATCGGAAACTGTCACCCCGTGACTTAATCACGGACTCCGGAAAATATCTTAAAAAAGGACTGGATACCGTGGCGGGTTCTCGGTATGACAACTCTTCATTTGTGAGTAATATATCCATCTTTCAAAAATTGTTTTTCAAAAATCGGCAATTAAAATACGTTATCTTTTGTTTAAGTTTGATTCTAAACAGTCACGTATTAGCGGAGAAAAATTCCGAAACGGTAGAAAATGATTTTACTGAAATAAGTTCCGTACCGTTAAAAGTTAACGAATCAGCACGTTATAGCTTTGCCGATATAGTTGAACCGTTAATACCTGCCGTAGTAAATATATCGACTATTGAATATGTAAATAATAAATCCGAATCTAATGATAAAGAGCCTTTACGTGAAAAAAATCCGTTAGATTGGATTAACGAATTTTTAGAACGCCTTAATATCCCTCTTAATTTAGAAGAAGTTGATTCAGCCCCTAAATCGGTTCCTTTGGGTTCCGGTTTTATTATTGATCCTAGCGGTCTGATCGTTACTAACTATCATGTAATTGCCAACGTAAATAAAATTAGCGTTAAGCTAGCCGATAATACCGAGCTATCGGCTAAAATAATAGGTAGCGATACCAAAACCGATTTAGCCCTGTTGAAAGTAGAATTTCCTGACCCGTTACCTTTTGTTGAATTTGGAGATTCAAATAAAGCCAGGGTAGGAGATTGGATTATTGCGATAGGCAATCCTTTCGGCAATCTCGGCGGTACCGTAACTGCCGGTATTATATCGTCAAAAGGTCGAGATATCGATATAGATACCAACAACATAGTAGATAATTTTATTCAAACCGATGCAGCAATTAATAACGGCAATTCAGGCGGTCCGATGTTTAACCTTGAGCAGGAAGTAATAGGAGTAAATACCGCTATTTTCTCACCGCTCGGTACTAATATCGGGATAGGTTTTGCTATTCCTTCCAACACTGCAAAGCCTATTATAGAGAGATTAAAAAAAGACGGCAAAGTTAGCCGCGGACGCCTTGGGATAGTAATTCAAGATTTAACGGATGAAATAGCCGCAGGGCTTGAATTAAAAGATACTAACGGGGTAATAGTTGCAAAAGTACAAGAAAACGGCCCCGGCGATAAGGCCGGTATAAAATCAGGGGACGTAATAATAGAATTTGCCGGTCAAGCGGTTAAGAATACTAGAAAGTTACGAGTAATAGTTGCCGAAACACCGATTGACCAAGAAGTTAAAATTACGATAATACGCGGCGGCAAAAACCTAGAATTAGCAGCTAAGGTTACCGTTGATAACGAAGAAATAATAAAAGAAACAACAGAAGATAGTGATGAAAAAGTTGTTGAAGAAGAAGCAGAAAATAATCTATCCATTGTAAAAAATAATATTACTTTTAGCAATTTAAACGATAAATTAAGAGAACAATTTGCTATTTCTAAAGATAAATCAGGTGTTATTATTACTAATATCGAGGAAGAACAAAAAGAAAATGCCCAAGAAGGAAACGTTTTTAAAGTCGGTGATTTAATATTAGCCGTTAACCGGGAAAATATCATTGATATTAACGAGTTAGAAAAATTATACGAAGATGCCAAAAATCTAAATAAGATAAATATTTTACTTTTAATTGAAAGAGGCAGTGTTAGTATGTTTATACCTTTGTCGATAAATTAAGCGGATAGCAAAACGTCGTTGTGATGAGGTATTGTTCTACAGATAGGTTAAAGCGTGTTCTATGTCATTCCCGTGAAAACGGGAATCCAGAAAAATTATAGTCATCCTGAATTTATTTCAGTATCTACTAAAAAAAGATGCGAAAAACTTGTTCAGCATGACAAAGGCAAAAAAGCCTGGATTCCCGTTTTCAGGCGTTGTTGCATGGCTACCAGAATCGTCATTGCGAGGAGGCATTTATGCCGACGTGGCAATCAAGTATAAACATATTTTTATACTAAACTTGTTTAGTATTCTAATTAAATCCCTCATTACATTCGGGATAGCCTGGATTGCCGCAGCCACTTCGTGGCTTCGCAATGACGAGTTTTTTATTAATTTTCGAGCCATGCAACAACGCCCCGTTTTCACGGGAATGACATCAAAAACGGAAATAACCTCAAAGTATAATATAAATTTAATGTTAATTAATTATGATAGCAATTTTAAGTTTTTATAGTTTTGTTAATATAGAAGAGCCGGAGTTTTTAATACCCAAGCTTTTACTTATAGGTAAAAGAAAATATGTAAAAGGCACTATTCTTGTATCACACGAAGGCTTTAACGGCTCAATTTCCGGCTCGCCTGCCAATGTTCAAATCGTGCTTGAAGAAATTATAAAATTGACCAAGGCTAAAGACGTTAATACTAAAATAAATTATAGCGATATTCATCCTTTTCAAAAGCTCAAAGTAAAAGTTAAGAAAGAAATTGTGGCTATGGCAGTTGGCAGGCTAAATATAGACGAATTAAAAGGCGAATATATCGATCCTAAAAATTGGGATGATTTTATTACTAAGGAAAATGTTGTAGTAATTGACACGCGCAACGATTACGAAATAGAAGTCGGAAAGTTTAAATCCGCTATTAACCCGCATACGGAAACATTTAAGCAATTTCCGGCATGGGTGGAAAAAAATAAAGATATTCTAGCCGGAAAAAGAATTGCTATGTATTGCACCGGCGGCATTAGATGTGAAAAATCCACTAGCCTATTAAAAAATTTAGGCTTTACCGATGTATATCATTTAAAAGGCGGAATATTACAATATTTGGAAGATACTCAAAATAAAAATAATTTATGGCAAGGAGAGTGTTTTGTTTTCGATGATAGAAGAGCGGTAGCAAGCGACTTAACCCCTGCGGAAGGGCATTGGTTACAGAGAGAATAGACTCGATGAACTTCAAAAATTGATACAGAACTCGTCATTGCGAGGAGGTACGTAGTATCGACGTGGCAATCCAGTGGCGTTGTTGCATGGCTCAAATTTTTGATGTCATTCCTGCGAAAGCGGAGCGTTGTTGCATGGCTACCGGAATCGTCATGGCGAGGCGCCTCTTGGCGCCGTGACCATCTAAGTATAAACATATTTTTATACTAAACTTGTTTAGTATTCTAATTAAATCCCTCATTATATTCGGGATAGCCTGGATGGCCACAGCCACTTCGTGGCTTCGCCATGACGGATTTTTATTATTTTTCGAGCCATGCAACAAAGCCCGAAAGCGGGAATCCAGACTTTCTAACCTTTGTCATGCTGAACTTGGTTCAACATCTCTTAATAGTAGATCCTGAAATAAATTCAGGATGACTATTTTTTTCTGGATTCCCGCTTTTAGCTAGAATGACATACAGCTAAATTCAGAAAGATTTAGACAAGATGAATTTAATGGTGAGCCTGCGCAGCGTACTAGAGTACGTGAGCACAGGCGAATCCAGAAAAATTCGCTTGTATCAAGCTTTATGAATGACGCTATACGGCACTTTTTTAGAGCCATACAACAACGCCGTCGTAGCTCACGGAATGACATCGAAAATTCGAGCCATGCAACAAGACTACAAAGAGTATAATATGACAAAAACAAAGCAAGAAATTTATGATAATAGACCTACTTCACCACATTTGACTATATACAAACCGCAAATAAGTTCGGTTTTATCAATTATGCATCGTATGACGGGAATAGGCTTATTTTTTGCCTTAGCAATATTGGTATGGTGGTTAATTCTTAGTAAATTCGATAATAGTTATTTACAGCTTGCTAATAGCTGTATTATTAAAATTTGTTTAATACTAGTCAGTTTCACATGGTTTTATCATTTATGTAACGGTATTCGTCATTTATTTTGGGATAGCGGTTATTGTTTTTCGATTAAAGCAATTAATATCACCGGCTGGTGCGTTGTTATAGCTTCAGTAGTAATGACAATATTATTGTGGGTATAAAATGTCGTATAATTTAAAAACAGATATTGCAAAAGCTAAGGGTCTCGGCTCTGCAAAAACCGGCTCACATCATTGGTTAATGCAGAGAATTACCGGTGTGATGTTAGCTTTATGCTCTCTGTGGCTAATATATTTTATATTAATCAATAAAAATAATGATTTAAATATTATTATTGAAGAACTAAAAAAACCTTTTAATTTAGTACCGTTACTAATTATAGTGGTTGCTTCTTTCTATCATGCAATGCTAGGCATGCGAGTAGTCATTGAAGATTATATAAGCTGCGTTAAATTGCGCAGCGTTTTAATCATATTATTACAGCTATTTAGCATTTTAACGATTGTAGCTTTCATTGTCGCATTGTTTTATGGTAATCAATAAATAGTGAGGGAGTAATGCTCTCGGATGTCATTCCCATGAAAATGGGACCGTTGTTGCGTGGAACGTATTTTTGCAAAGCGTTCGGTGTCATGCCGTGGCTTGACCACGGCATCCAGTCTTTCTTATTAAGGTTTTTTCTGGATACCGTGGTCAAGCCACGGTATGACATCCTGACTTATAATAACCTTTATAATCCACGCAACAATACTGAGTTAGAATGACATAAAACAACATATAAGGCGAATATATCAATTCTTAAAAAATTAACTTAATGACAAAATCGTATAATATAATTCATCATAAATTTGACGCGGTAGTGGTCGGTGCCGGCGGAGCCGGTCTTAGGGCGGCTTTCGGCATGGCAAAGGAAGGCTTAAATACCGCGTGCGTTACTAAAGTATTTCCGACTCGCAGCCACACGGTAGCCGCGCAAGGCGGAATTAGTGCCGCCCTTGGGAATATGGGTGCAGATGATTGGCGTTGGCATATGTATGATACGATTAAAGGCTCTGATTGGCTCGGTGATCAGGATGCTATCGAATATATGTGCAAAAATGCCGCCGATGCGATTTTAGAACTTGAGCATTACGGCGTGCCGTTTTCAAGAACTAGCGAGGGTAAAATTTATCAGCGTCCTTTCGGTGGAATGACCACGGAATACGGCAAAGGCAAAGCGGCACAAAGAACTTGCGCTGCTGCGGATCGTACCGGTCATGCTATACTTCATACTTTATATCAGCAATCTCTAAAACATAAAGTACAGTTTTTTGTTGAGTATTTTGCTCTTGATTTGCTAATGGAAAACGGTGAATGCAAGGGTTTAGTTGCATGGAATCTTGACGACGGCAGCATGCATTGTTTCCATGCTCATACGGTAGTGCTAGCTACCGGCGGCTATGGGCGCGCCTATTTTTCAGCGACTTCCGCCCATACTTGTACCGGCGACGGCGGCGGTATGGCAATCAGAAGCGGCTTGCCGCTCCAGGATATGGAATTTGTGCAATTCCACCCAACCGGTATTTACTCCGCCGGTTGTTTAATTACCGAAGGTGCTAGAGGTGAAGGCGGGTATTTAGTAAATGCCAACGGTGAGAGGTTTATGGAGCGATATGCACCGTCCGCGAAAGACCTTGCTTCAAGGGACGTAGTATCAAGAGCTATGACTATAGAGATTCGCGAAGGTCGAGGAGTCGGCGAACATAAAGATCACGTATTTTTACATTTAAATCATCTATCTCCTGAAATTTTGCATAGCCGTTTGCCCGGCATTTCGGAAACCGCTAAAATTTTTGCCGGCGTTAACGTCAATACCGATCCGATACCGGTTTTACCGACAGTGCATTATAATATGGGCGGCGTGCCGACTAACTATCACGGTCAAGTAATAATTAAAGACGGGGAAAATAAAGACCAAGGAAGGCATAATAAAATTGTTAACGGCTTGATGGCTATTGGCGAAGCAGCTTGTGTATCGGTACACGGAGCAAATCGCTTGGGGTCAAATTCTTTGCTTGATTTAGTAGTGTTCGGGAGAAGCGCAGCTTTAAAAGCGGCGGAGATTATTAAGCCGGGTACGCCGCATAAACCGCTTACAGATGGAATATTAGAAAAAATAATAAATAGATTTGATAAAATTCGGCATAGCAACGGCGCTACTCCGGTTGCCGCATTAAGGCTTAAAATGCAAAGAACTATGCAAAGCCATGCGTCGGTATTCAGAACTCAAGAGGTTCTGGATGAGGGAGCGCAAATGATTGATCAAGCAAGGGCGCAATACGCTGATATTACAGTTAATGATAAATCTTTAATTTGGAATAGTGATTTAGTAGAGGCTCTAGAGTTAGATAATCTACTTGATCAAGCAGCAATTACCGTACATTCTGCCGCCAATAGAAAAGAAAGCCGAGGCGCACATGCAAGGGAAGATTATCCCGATCGTAACGACGCCGATTGGATGAAACATACGCTTGCGTGGATTGATGAACACGGGAAGATAGTGATTGACTATAAACCGGTAACCCTTACTAGTTTAACTGATGAAGTAAAGCCTGTTCCCCCGGCAAAAAGAGTATATTAGAATATAAATATTTCCTTCCATGCCGTCCGCCTTTATATACCTTGTTGCATGGCTCGATAAAAGCAGCGGGAATCTAGAAAATATTTAAGCGAATTATTTTTGTTTATTTTAAGTGTTTTTTCTAGATTCCCGCTTTTAGCTAGAATGACATCGAAAATTTAAGCCATGCAACAACGCCTTTTTATTATCAACTATGGATAAGTTTTTAAGCTATAACTTATCCATAGTTGGGGTTAACAAAGATTATTAAGGTATAGACGTTAAATTTTAGAGCGAGCTTGCGCTAGCCGATTTTTATACATGAGCCAAACAAGGCTCGCGATTTGATGTATAGACCTTAATAATCAAAGCTACACCCCTAATTTTGATCCTTTTGACTGACCTTGTTCAACAGTTTGAGTTTGAGATTTTACTTGTTTTATAGCAAGGTCGACTATATGCTCATATCTCCCGCCATTTTCCAGTAACACATGACCATATTTATTTACCTGCTGGACATCTTCTTTAGAAAATTTGTTAATAATTATATCCGTAATATCATATAAAAACTTCCAGGATAATTCTATCCGTTCTTGAAGCGTAAGTTTCTTATCTTCCTGTTTTCTATTATTAATTCCGAGAACTCCGGGAACCGTTACAGCATTTAAAGTATTTTCCGTCAGATTGGTATTTTTCCGATTAGCAGAAAATTTTTTGTAAATTAGAAATATTACCACTAATAACAAGCCCGTTATAGCTATTAAAATATTAGTATTTAGCATTTTTTACCCTCTTTTAAGTTTTTCAACAGTTTTTATCATCTTGAAGATGTCATACTCGCATGGAACGTTAAACGTCTGAGCTAAGGAGGGACGTAGTCCCGACGCGGCAATCCAGAAAATACTTATAGTCATCCTGAATTTATTTCAGGATCTACTAAAAAGATGCGCAAAACTTGTTCAGCATGACAAAAAAAGCTAGATTCCCGCCTGCGCGGAAATGACCTCGAAAATTCGGGCCATGCAACAACGCGCGAGGCAATGCCCGCGTGGATACCCAAACGTCATTGCGAAGCCACGAAGTGGCTGCGGCAATCCAGGCTATCCCGAATGTAATTCGGGATTTAATTAGAATACTAAACAAGTTTAGTATAAAAATATGTTTATACTTGATTGCCGCGTCGGCATAAATGCCTCCTCGCAATGACGATTCAGGTAGCCATGCAACAACGCCCCACGTCGGGACTTTGTGCCTCCTTAGCTCAGACGTTTATTTCCTTCTCGACTGACTCGGTATTTCTGCTTTAGATATTTTAATTATTATAGCTTTACCTATCCCTGCTATGCTCGCTATAACCGGCGCTAATTCTTTAAGTGCCACAATTTTTTTAGGTAATATAGTTTCTACGCCTCTTTTTACGGTGCTATTTATTGCGCTTACTAACTCTTTACCGCCGGGGACTCGTTCAGCTATTTTTGTTATTTCTCCGGCAATCTCTTTTATATTGTTAGCTGCTTCACAACATGCCGCTACTTTTTCAGCAAAAGAAGTTTGCGGGTTAACAACTTTCGCCAATTCTACCGTTGCCTTAGTTAAATTCTCTGAAATAATTTTTTTTGCAGACATTAATTTATCCTTATCTATATCTGCCGGAATAATTTTTTCCAAATCATTTTTTATGTCCGATATTGTTTTTTCCACTTCTTTTTTGCTTTTAGGCATTGATTCAGACGCTTCAACAACCTTATTAATAGACTTTTTTTCCTGATCATTAAAGACCTTTTTACTCGTTTCCTTTAACGAATCTTTATTTAAATTTAAGGTAGCTACCTTATGCGGTGCTACTTCAGCTTTTTCTGCAACTTCAGCAGTTTGTTCTGCTTTTTGGTAAACTCCTCCAAGTTTTTCATTATTCGCTATTTTTTCTTGCATTGTCTGGATATCTTTATGCCACTTTTTTACTTTAGGCAGTAGATTTTCATGATCAATAACATTATTTATTTTATCGAAAATACCGCTCATTTTTATTAAAGTACCTACTAACGGTAGCTGCGTAGAAATAACCCCGATTAATAAAGTTTCTAATGATTCAATAATTGCTTTAGAAGCTCCCGGATACATCTTGTCTAATGCTTCTTCAAATTCTAAGATTTTCTTGAGAACACTAAGAATTTTTTCTGCAACAACACCGTCAAATAGAAAAATATCCGTTGTTTTAAGTTGCCCTTGATAAGTATTTTCTATAGTTTCTAACAAAGCATCTTGAGCTTTTCCGATAGTATCGTCAAAAAGCTTTTCTATATCTATTTTTTCCGTTTCTGAAAATTCTACTAAAGAATTACGCAAAATATCATGCATCTTTTTACGAAATTCTTTTAGATTTACGGCAGTAGCCTTAGCAACATTATTTGCTCTATCTGAAAGTTTTTGCAATTCTACCTTCTGCTTATCGGTTAAAGCGGCAAATTGTGCTAGGTTAATAAATGATACGGTCATAAAAATCTCTCCAAAAATTGTTTGTATTCTGCTCGTCTTTCAAGAATTGAATTTCAGTATTTAACTCAAATCCTAATATTAATAAAGCAAAATGTAAAATGTCTTACATAGTTATATTGCTCTTATGATTAATTTTTGTTATATTACGTGCTAGCATTGCTACAAAAATCTGTATTTTTTAGTTTTAAAACATCTATATTCTTGCAGAGATAAGCAAAATTCCTTAATCTTAATCGTTATTTATAAAAATATTTATGCGTAAATTAGCTGTACTCATTATTATCCTATCGCTTGGCTCACCGGTTTTTGCTATTAATCTAGAAGAAGCTCTAACTAGAGGATACGAAAATAACGATGAGTTAAAAGCTATTAGAAATAAATTTTTAGATGAAGTCGAGCAATTTCCGCAAGCTTTTTCCGGTTTTATGCCTAGTGCTTCGTTAGAAGTTGCAAAAGTAAATACTAAAAATAAATTTAATAGTCAATATGCTAATACATTAGGTCGTACTCCGAAAGAAGTAGATAGTCAACAAGGAGCATTAAAAATAAAACAATCTATTTTTAGCGGCGGCTCTAGTGTAGCGGCACTTAAATCGGCACAATCTGCTTTTAGAGCTGCGCGTGGTAATTATTATACTCAGGAGCAAAAAATTCTTCTGAGTTTAATAAATGCTTATCTTGATTATTATGAGACTAAAGAAAAATATGAAATTTCCGAGAGCCGCTTGCGAACTAACATACAACAGATAAGAACGGTCGAAGAAAAATTAAGGCTTGGAGAAGCAACAGAGATAGATATGGCTACGGCAAGAGCCGGTCTTGCGGCAGCAGAGACGGATAAACTTATTGCTTATGCTAATTTTCAATCAAAAAAAGCTGCATTTATTAAATCATTCGGTATAGAGCCGGACAATATAACAATGCCGGCTTTACCGGAAAATTTACCGACTTCATTAGATGAATTAACGCAGAAAGCAATTAAACTAAATCCTAATATAGATGCCGCAAGGCACAGCGTACATGCTACCAAAGCAAATGAAATGGTAGAAAAAGGTAAATTACTGCCGCAGGTAGAGTTTAACGTGCAAAGCGGCAAAACTTATTATAATCCGGAAGATATTGTACAGCGTGATATTAATAATAGAACTATTACCTCTACGCTTTCAGTAACCATACCTATCTATCCGAACGGCGGCGCGCAATATTCAAATATTAGAAAAGCCAAAAATCAAACTAGAAGTAATGCGATTCAACTTGATAATACGATAAAACAAATTCAAGCAATCGCTATCAGCAGCTGGGAAGAATTTGCAGCGGCAAAATCCCGTATTATTTCTACTAATCATGGAGTTGAGGCAGCGCAGATATCATATAACGGGACGGTACAAGAAGAGATTGTCGGCTCTAAAACAATATTAGATGTTCTAAGTGCCGAAGACAAGTTATATGAGGCTAAAACATCGCGGGTTGATGCATATAAAGCCTCGATAATAGCCGCATATCAAATGAAGTCTTTAACAGGCGAATTAACTGCAAAAAGTTTAAAGCTTAAAGTGCGATATTTTAGCCCTGAAGATGAATTTAAAAATATTAAAAAGAAACTTATTATAGGTTTTTAGGTGAGTAAGGAAGATAAAAAACATCATGATATGTCGGTAGAAGAAATACTGAAATCAATAAAAGGAGTAATTAACGAACGTAAGCACCTTAACCATACTACTAGTAATGATGAAGATATACTTGAGCTAACTGAAGTAATGAGTGATAAGGAAGAGGGATTAGAGGACTCGGATGATGAAGATTCTAATGCAGAAGAGCCTTTAATATCACCAAAATTTGCTTCCGAAACTAGCGATATTTTAAAAAATTTTGCTCATACTATAAAAGATAAGCAGTTAGATACTTCCGCTCCTACAAAAAACGCACTTGAAGAGTTAATAATCGAAATGTTAAAACCGGAGCTACGCCAATGGTTGAACGAAAACTTACCGTCACTTGTTAAACAATTAGTAGAATGCGAAATAAAAAAACTGATACCGAGCAATAAAAAATAAGGTTGTGACGTCATTCCAGCAACGGCGGGACTTTGTTGCATGGCTCGATAAAAGCAGCAGTATGTCATTCTAGCTAAAAGCGGGAATCTAGTCTTTGTCATGCTGAACAAGTTTTGCGCATCTTTTAGTAGATACTGAAATAAATTCAGGATGACAGAAAAGTGTTTTTTCCTAGATTGTCACGTCGGGACTACGTCCCTCCTCGCAATGACGGTGTTTTTTTATAAGGATTTCGACCCATGCAACAACGCTCCGTCGTTGCTGGAATGACATAAATCTCAACTCTCTAGATTATAATTGAGTATATAATAAAAAATAGATAAGGTGTATTATGTTAAGTAAAATATTGTTCTTGATAAATATATTAATATTTACGGCACAGGGCTATGCAGCTCCCCCTGCACTTCCGCCTTTGCCTGTTCAAGAAACGAAAAATACCTCTTCTACAAATGAAAGCCCGCAAGAAGTATCAACCCAAGAAATATCAACTTTCTCTAAAATAAAACAATTTTTTTATAAACCGAAAAATTCTCCTGCACCTAAAACGATAGAGGAAAAAAACAAATTAGCCGGCAAAGCAGATATTCCTGCCATACAGGAAGAACCGGAAAAAGATAGTTCTCTTGAACCTTTTATTGATCTTGGCGACAATAAACTACCTAGTGCTGCAGAATCACAAACCATAGATCATGAATTTAAGCCTTCTGCCGATCCTACTACTAGTACGAGTTTAGCATCTAATAATATCAAAAGTACGCCTTTACCTGTAACGCCTAACGTACCGGCTCCTTTGGTAAGTGAGCCTCCGACGACTCCGGTAAATGCTCCGGTATCACCGCCTCAAACTATAGCTCCGCCTCAAACAACGGCCTCTAGCTTTCCTCCTACTCCAATGCCGATAATTAACTCACCGGTAAATGCCGATAACGTACCTACTCCGCCTGTACCGGTAAACGTTCCGACATTACCGCCGCCTGCGCCGACAACCGATTCTACGGATAAAATAAATATCCCCTCGGAAAGTAAAGTTGTTCCTCCGGAAAATACAACACCTCAAAATGAACCAAATCTTAGTGAAGCAAGCCCTAGCAATGTACAAAAATCTTCTAGTACTGCCGAAAATTGGGATATTCCGCTTACTCCCGTCAAGGTAGTTGCTAACCCTCAAAATCAATCAGCTAACTCCCATCTTCCCGCTTCAAACAAAGAAGTACAACAATCTATAGCAAAGCCGAATAATGAACCGACTAGTGACGAAAAAATTATAACTACTAAAGAGAAAGAAGATAACGCCCCTACCGTAACTTCTCCGTCGGCTACAAAATTTGCTAAAGACGAAACACAAATGCTGCTTTTACCTAATGACGACATAATATTAGGCAAATTAACGGAACAGGCAACATTCGAGCAGATGGATATGTATTCGTATATAAAATTAATGCAGAAAAAAGAAGAGTGGATATCAAATACCGATCGGCGGGAAATAGTAAATAATTTTATCAAATATGATAATAATTTAAACAAAAAGCAACTAATTTATTCAAATTTATCATATTGTGATGCTATAGAAAATGCTTTTGCAGCAATAAAAAAAGATAATCTTTTTATAGTTCGGTCGTTACTTGACGTTTACCCGATTTTACAAGAAAAGAGCCAAAACGGTGAAACGCTTTTAACTGAAGCTGCTAGTAACGATAATTATTATTTAGCTAAATTTTTAGTAATTCGCGGTATTAAAATTTCCTCACTTAATTCCGAATGTCAAAATGCTTCAGACATTGCTTTAACAAGGCGTAACAACAATATTGTCTGTATGTTAACCAAAGCTAAAGGGTGGTAGGGTTATGCGAAAATGCTATACATGTATAGTATCGATGTCAAAGTATTGATGATGTCATTCCCGTGAAAACTGGAATCCAGCCTTTTCTTTGTCATGCTGAACAAGTTTGCTGCATCTTTTGTAGTATATCCTGAAATAAATTCAGGATGACTATAATTTTTCTGGATTCCCGTTTTCACGGGAATGACATAGAACATGCTTTAACCCTTCCACGCAACAACGCTTGCTTTTCCGCCGTAAATAGTTTAATTTATTCAAAAAATTACAATCAAATTTAACTTACATCCTAATATATGAGTGATCTTTTCAGTTTTAATAATGAAAAAAAAACTAAAATCATCAATTCTTATAGCGCAAAAGACATTGAAGTATTAGAGGGGCTTGAGCCTGTTCGGAAAAGGCCGGGTATGTATATCGGCGGAACAGATAGCAATGCTATGCATCATCTAGTTTCTGAGGTGTTAGATAACGCCATGGATGAAGCGGTTGCCGGTTTCGCCAATATTATCGCTATAAAAATGCATGCAGATTACAGTCTTACTATCTGGGATAACGGTCGCGGAATACCGGTAGACAACCACCCTAAATTTCCCGATAAATCGGCATTAGAAGTAATTTTAACTACGCTTCATTCAGGCGGAAAATTTTCCGGTAACGTCTATCAAACAGCCGGCGGATTGCACGGCGTCGGTATATCCGTAGTTAATGCCTTATCGCAGCATTTGGAAATTAAAGTTTACCAACAAGGGAAATTATTTAAGCAATCATATTCTAAGGGCGAAAAATTAACGGAGCTGATATGCGAGGATACGCTTAAAAAATTAAAAGGCACTGCTATCAACTTTAGTCCCGACCCAGAAATTTTCGGTGAAAATACTCATTTCAACCCTAAAAAAATCTATGAACTTGCGCGCTCAAAAGCTTATTTATATCGCGGCGTTACTATCGAATGGGAATGCGAGCTTGAATTAAACAACGATATACCACAAAAAGCTTTAATAAATTTCCCAAACGGCTTAAAAGATTATTTAACTTCAAAAATTACTGCCGATAATTTAATTACTCCTAATATTTTTGCGGAAAATATAGAAGGAGAACAAGGAGGTCAAAAGCAAGATAAGATAAAAATCGAGTGGGCGATTTGTTGGCAAAATAATGAGCAGCAGGCATTTATTCAATCATATTGTAATACTGTACCGACGCCCCTTGGCGGAACTCATGAGCAAGGACTTAAAAGTGCTTTATTGCGTAGTATTAAAGTATACGGCGAAATGGTCGGCAACAAAAAAGCTGCTAACATAACGATCGAAGATATCTTAGAAACCGCTTTAATAGTGCTGTCAATTTTCATAGCTGAGCCGTCATTTCAAGGTCAAACTAAAGAAAAATTAGTATCAAACGGCGTTAGTAAAATCGTCGAGAATATTATAAAAGATCATTTAGATCATTGGCTAAGTCACGATAAGCTAGCTGCAACTGCCTTAGTTGAACATATTATTAATATAGCTGAATATCGCATAAATAAGAAAAATGAGAAAAATATCTCTCGTAAAACCGCTATTCAAAAATTACGTTTGCCCGGTAAGCTGGCAGATTGCACTCGAACTTCACCGCTCGGTACGGAATTATTTATAGTAGAAGGGGATTCAGCCGGCGGCTCTGCCAAACAAGCACGTAACAGAGAAACTCAAGCCGTACTTCCTTTATGGGGAAAGGTATTAAATGTTGCAAACTCTACTTTAGAGAAAATTGTTAATAATCAATCAATTCAAGATTTAGAAATAGCTCTTGCCTGCGGCACTTTAAAAAATTATCGCAGCGAAAATTTACGTTATGAAAAAATAATTATCATGACCGATGCAGATGTTGACGGCGCTCATATAGCGGCGCTTTTAATGACGTTTTTTTTCCTGAGAATGCCTAAATTAGTAGAGGACGGTCATCTATATTTAGCAAAGCCGCCGCTTTATCGCTTAACTCAATCTAACAAAACTCATTATGCCGGCGATGAAGATGAAAAAGTTAGTATGATAGCTAAATTATCAAAAGCTAGCAAAGCTAAAATTGAAATCGGTAGGTTTAAAGGACTAGGTGAAATGATGCCTGCTCAGTTAAAAGAAACTACTATGAATCCCGAAAAAAGATCACTTTTAAAAGTTACTCTAGAAAATTTTAAGAATGTTGATAAAATAGTAGATGATTTAATGGGCAAAAAACCGGAAAAACGCTTTCAGTTTATTTATGAGCAAGCCTTAGTTAAAATGGATAAAATAATAAATAACTTGGATATTTAGGGGATGTTCAGTTTAAGGATAGGCAAAAAAAGCCAGTAATCGTCATGGCGAGGCGGCATAGCCGCCGTGGCCATCCAGGCTATCCCGAATATAATGAGGGATTTAATTAGAATACTAAACAAAAGTTTAGTATAAAATTTATTTAACTGGATGGCCACGGCACCAAGAGGTGCCTCGCCATGACGGTTTTGGTATCCACGCAATAAGGCCGGTTGAGAGTGATGCCTTTACCTAATTAATTATATTTGGAATATTATGTATTTACGTTTAATCTTACTATTACTTTTTATCACGAATTTTACTATTTCTTTTGCTGAAGAGAAAGAGGAAGAAGAAGTTAAAAATACCATATCGGATCAAGAATGTTATAAACAGTTTCAAGAAGTATTTGAGCGAGTGAATAAAGATTATGTGCAAGTCCCCGATAAGCAAAAAATGATTGATGAAGCAATTAACGGCATGTTAAATTCGCTCGATCCTCATTCAAGCTATTTTACCGGTGAAGATTTAGAAGATATATTAACTTTTACCGAAGGCGAATTCGGCGGTATCGGTGTTGAAATAATGTATGATAGCGGTGCTATTAAAGTAATATCACCGATTGATGATTTGCCGGCATATAAGGCGGGTATTAAAGCCGGTGATTATATAGTCGGAGTAAATGATGAATTAGTATCTTCTTTAGGTCCCAATAAAGCCGTAAAGGAAATGCGAGGCGCTCCCGGTACTAAGGTTAAATTATTAGTAGTTAAAGAGGACGAAGCTAAGCCGCAAGAAATAGAAATTACTCGTGAGATAGTTAAAATAAAGCCGGTAAAAGCCCATTTAGAAAAAGGTAATATTGCTTATATTCGCATAAGCACTTTTAATAAATTAACGATTTCTGAACTAAAAGATGCTGTAAAAAAATTAAAAACCGAAAGTAAAAATAATATTCAGGGTATCATATTGGATTTACGTAATAATGGAGGCGGTATATTAGAGCAAGCTATTGCCGTTAGTGAGTATTTTATTGATTCCGGAATAATTGTTACGACTAAAGGAAGAACCGAAGCAAGCAATAGCACCGTTAGTGCTAATAGATTTTCACCGAAAGCTCCGAAAGTACCGGTAATAATTTTAATAAACGGCGGTTCTGCTTCTGCATCGGAAATAGTAGCGGGTGCTTTGCAAGATCATAAGAGAGCATTATTAATGGGTACAAAATCTTTCGGTAAAGGATCGGTTCAATCACTAATGCAAATTAGTCCAAGAGCTGCTATAAAATTTACTATTGCTAAATATTACACACCAAACGGTCGCTCCATTCAGGCAGAAGGAATTGAGCCGGACATTATTATTAAGCCGGAAAAAATTGAGTATGCAGAAGAAAAAAAGTTGGACATACGTTTTTCTGAAAGTTCTTTAAAGAATTATTTAAAAAATGATAAAGAAAAAGATAATGATAAAAAGGCTGATTCAGCTAAAAATAAAGATAGCAAAAAAGAAACAAAAACAAAAAATAATAAGCCGGAAGAAGAACAATTATCGGAATTATATAAAAAAGATTATCAATTTGCACGGGCTTATGATGTAATTAAAGGATTAATTCTTAGTAATCAAAATAATCAATTAAATACAAAAGTTGAGGGTAAGTAGGTATACTCGATGCTCTATGTCATTCCTGCGCGGCATTGTTGCGTGGATCAAAAATTAATAAAACCCGTCATGGCGAAGCCACGAAGTGGCTGTGGCCATCCAGGCTATCCCGAATATAATGAGGGATTTAATTAGAATACTAAACAAGTTTAGTATAAAATATGTTTAACTGGATGGCCACGGTGCCAAGAGGCACCTCGCCATGACGGTTTTGGTATCCACGCAACAATGCTACGTGAGAATGACAAGCGCCCTAAGCCAATCTTTGCAATATAAAGATCAAATATAATGAACCAAAATAAATATATAGTAAGATTGTCATTCATTGTATTATTTCTTAATATTATCATAAATATGATGTTTTATCGTTATTTTATGATAAAGGAAATGATCTTAAAACATGTGGCGGCGGAGAATGTTCAAATTGCCGAAATTTATACAAAACATGTTTGGAATACTCATCCGGCAGCAACAGCTAAATTGCATAAATTCGGTTATATAAGTTTATTGCGGGATCAAGATTTTATTGACTTTGCTACGGTTTCTGCCGACTGGTTTACTAATCTTAATATTAATATTTCTTTATACGATATTAAAGGTAATAGATTTATCACTAGCGGCTTGCTTAACATGTATAATGTAAAAAGCTATCCGGACGATAATTTGTATGAAATAATTACCGCAAAAATTGATAGATATTTTTTAAAACCGTTTATTTTTAAAGGAGCACTTCATAAAGCATTTAACGGAATCACAAGCCATCTATTGGCACCTAAAGTAATAATAGAAAACGATAATAACCAAGAAGAAGCTGTTTTTATTACAAGCTATATACCTATAATAGATAACAATCTATATGAGTTTCCGGTGGACGGCGTACTAGAAATTAATACCGATATTACCGATCAATGGGAGAATATATTAGAGCTTGAAAAAAAAGTTTTTATAACATTTATCATTATTTTTATAATATTTTGTACTATAATTATTAGTAATACTAATTATGCTAGACAAATTATAGATCAACAGCTTAAAACTAATAGAAACTTAAAAGCAGAAATAATTAAAGTAGAACAAACAAGTTCCTCAAACACTAAATTTTTTGCTAATATTAGTCATGAGTTGCGTACCCCGCTTAATGCTATAATAGGTTTCTCGGAAATTTTAATGTCGGAGAAAGATGCGGCAAAAAATAGTACTTACCTACAAGACATTAATAATGCCGGCAAGCACCTACTTAGCATGATTAATGATATTTTAGACCTTTCTAAAGCTTCTGCCGACAAATTAAAAGTAGATAATATCGATCTCGATCTAAATAAATTAATTAGCTCTTCAATAAGACTTGTAAAGCCGAGAGCAGACCAAGCAGGGGTAACGTTAATCGATAAATTACCTCAAGACCATATTATTATAAAAGCTGATCCGAAGAGGCTTAAACAAGTATTATTGAACCTTTTATCGAACGCGGTTAAATTTACTAATAACGGCGGTACAGTAACTATAAGTATCGAACGAAACGAATTGGAAAGGTTAGTATATATAAAAGTTATAGATACCGGCATCGGTATTGAAGAAAAAGATATACCGAAAACATTATCGGCATTCGGGCAAATTGATAGTGAGCTTAGTCGAAAATACGAAGGTACCGGACTTGGTCTACCGTTAACAAAAAAATTAGTTGAACTTATGAACGGTAAGTTTAATTTAGAGAGCAAAATAAAGGAAGGAACGACGATAACTTTAACTTTTTCTTATGACGGAAGTATGGAAATATAAAAAGATATGGAATAATGGAAATTTTTTTGTATACTGCTCGTGGATGAAAAATTATAAATGTCATTCTAGCTAAAGGCGGGAATCCAGAAAAATACTTTTAAGTCATCCTGAATTTATTTCAGGATATTTTTCAAGAGATGCTGAAACAAGTTCAGCATGACAAAAAAAGCCTGGATTTCCGCCTTTAGCTAGAATGACATCGAAAATTTGAGCCATGCAATAATGCTCCGTTTGAACTAGAATGACATCACAAAAATAAAAAATATATGAAACTAATTACATTATTATTTACTGTTTTATTACCCTTCTGCGTATTTGGAGAAGATCAAGTAATTAAAAGTAAAAATCTAAAATTTGTAGCAAATAATGATTATGAAAATAGATTAGACGAGCAAGAAAAAGAAATTCAGCGATTACTCGGTAAAATTGAAATCTTAGAGCATAAAGTTGGAATAATAACAAAACAATTAAATATTACGGAGCATGCTCAAAATTCGGAAAATATACCGGAAACTTCCGACATTCCCGATGTATTTGACGTATCTGCTTTAGAAGAGATAAATAATACCCCTAATTCCACGACTCCCGTTATTAACAAAAAAGATATAGCAGCCGATAAACAAGCTTATGATTTGGCCCTTGCTTCTTTTAAAGACGGTAAATTAGAGGAAGCGGAGAAGAAATTTGCAAGTTTTATACAAACTTATCCGAGTAGTGCCGTAATCAGTAACGCTTATTTTTGGTACGGAGAAAGTTTTTTTAAACGCAAAGATTTTAACGGCGCTGCGATCAATTATTTAAAATGTTATAAACAATCTCCTAAAGGTCCTAAATCTTCCGATGCTTTACTTAAATTGTCGTTATCACTCGGTGAATTAAAGAAAAAACAAGAAGCCTGTAATATACTTACCAAGCTTGATAAAGAATTTCCGACTAATAGATCCGCAATATCTAAAAAAATGGCGGAGGATGCTAAAGTTAAATTCGGTTGTAAAACTCAACAAAGTAAATAAAAATGTCTGATATTCTAGAAGAAGTATTAAATGATCAAAACGAAGAAAAAAGGTTAAGATTTTTCAAAAAGATTTTACCCATCGTTATAATTTTTGCGATATTCATTGTTATTATAATGATAATTAATAACCGTCATAAAGATAACCGAATTAAAAATAATCAGAAAAACGGGGATATTTTTGTTAAAGCCATTAGCATTGAAATGATCGAAGGCAACAAAGATTTTGCTTTTAGCACCTTAGAAAATTTAAGCAATACAAGTAGCAATAGAATAAAAGAAATTGCTTTATTAGAGCAAGTTGCTATAAAGATTTCAGAAAAAAAACATCAAGACGCTAAGGCTTTATTAGAAAAAATTATTCAAAATACCGAATATCAAGAAATAACTACGGCTTATGCCCGTATTTCATGGTTAAGTTTAGTTATCGATGAAGAAAATATAGCTAAGCAAGATAAAGAAAAGGCATTAACATATTTAAAATATTTTAATGACGAAGAAAAAGCTTTTTGGGCTACGGCCAACTTTATAAAAGCAATTTGGGATATTAAAAACGATATGCCGGACGTAGCAAAAGAAACTTTAAAAATACTAATAGCGTCAAATAATGCTCCGGAACTGACAAAAGATCAGGCCAAGGCTTTACTCTCAAATTTAGATAGTGATAAGGACAAGAGAATATGAACAAAAAATTAGCAATTTTATTATTACCTTTTATTTTAATTTCCTGTAACGGACTCGGACCTAAAAAAGTAAAAAATATTGTAGAATTAACTCCAAGGCTCTCAGCTCAAACTAATGAATCGATATATTTAGATTCTAGTAAAAACACCTATTTATTTAACCATAACATGTTAAAAAATAAAGAATATTCCTTTACTAAATACAAAACCGTTACCGAGCCGGTTTTTGTTAATAATATAGTGTATACTTTAGATATTAAATCAAATATATCGGCATTTTCCAAAGAAAAAAATAGTATAATCTGGTCTTATAATATCAGTAGAAATAAAGAAGATAATTATATCGGCGGCGGAATTTTGTATCATGACGGAAAATTATACGTAACATACGGTTCAAGGTTATTAGTAGTATTAGATGCAAAATCAGGACATGAACTAATAAGAAAAGAGCTGCCGGATATTATCAGAATTAAGCCGATTACGATAAATGATGATACTATTTTAGTT
Source organism: Rickettsia endosymbiont of Ceutorhynchus obstrictus (assembly GCF_964026565.1). NCBI lineage: Bacteria > Pseudomonadati > Pseudomonadota > Alphaproteobacteria > Rickettsiales > Rickettsiaceae > Rickettsia > Rickettsia endosymbiont of Ceutorhynchus obstrictus. The sequence goes on along the minus strand of NZ_OZ032162.1, from coordinate 154,780 downwards.
CAAACTATTAGTAATCAGCTAGTTGCTTTAAATACCAAAACTTTAAATCCCGTTTGGCAACATGAAGGAACGGTAGAAGTTTTATCTTCTAGCTACCAAGTTGCTCCTATAATATATCATGATCGCATTATAGTTACTTACAGTTCGGGACAAATTCTTGCTATTAACACCAAAAAAGGTGAAGTTCTTTGGAGTTTTGAGCTTACAGATTCCGAACATGCGTCTCTACCGAATTTTGAAGAAGCTAGTATATTATGCGCACCTATTAGCGACAATAATAATTTATACATAGCAAGCGGTTTAGGTAAAATAATAAAGCTAAATGTTGCAACCGGTGTCGTTATTTGGCAAACTAACGCTAATGATATTCAATCCATGTCATTAATCGGTAATAGCTTATTCGTCACAAATAATGCTCGGCAGGTTGCAGCACTCTCTCTTGCATCAGGTCAAGTAAAATTTGTCGCCGATTTAAATGACGGTAAAGATGTTAAAAAATTAAAATCAGCCATTTTTTTAGCGCCTTCCGTTAGTAAAGATAATACCGGTATGAGCTTAAACGTTATTTCCGTTAACGGAGTTTTATATAGTTTCCGCTCAGATAAGAACGGACATTTAAGTACCATACCTACTATTACAAAAATTACTAAAAATATCCGCTATTACGGTATAGGATTTGATAATAATATATATTTTTCTACCGATAAAAAAATAATATTCGATACTAACAAAGCGATTTAAAAGCCGCGGTTACGATGTCATTCCGACAACGGCGCGGGTCTTGTTGCATGGCTCATAATTTACCGTATTATGGTTATTATAAGTACGATGTCATACCGTGGCTTGACCCACTACTGTACGAACGTTTAAATAAAGAGGTAAAAATTCTGTCATTCCGTGGCTACGACCACTTCAGTCCAGCTTATAATATCATAAAAAGATTCTAAAATAAGTCTAATATGGCTTTATTTTCCTGGATGCCGTGATCAAGTCACGGCATGACACAGCCTTTTTTCAACGTTCGTACAGTAGTGGGCTTGACCACGGTATCCAGTCTTTTATTAAGATTTTTCTAGATTCCCGCCTTTAGCTAGAATGATACACGGCACTTTTTTAGAGCCACGCAACAACGCCCAAACTTGTTCAGCATGACAAAAACATATCAATATTATATTTAACTTGACAAATAGCCGACTTTAATGCTATTTAATATGCTCAAATAATCTTGATTTGAATAATTCTAATTAAAAAGATATTACTGTGAAAACTTACTCTGCAAAACCATCGGATATTCAAAAAAAATGGTGGGTTATAGACGCGCAAAATCTGATTCTTGGTAGGCTTGCTAGCAAAGTTGCCAATATGTTACGCGGTAAACATAAACCTACTTTTACTCCTCATATGGATTGTGGAGATAATGTAATTATAATTAACGCGGAACATATAAAATTGACCGGTAAGAAAGCCAATCCCAAAGACGGTAAAGTGTATTACAGACATACGGGATTCCCGGGCGGGATTAAAGAAACTACCGCAGGAAAAATTTTAAGCGGCAAATATCCTGAACGCGTTGTTAAATCGGCTGTAAAAAGAATGATTACGAGAAATGTTTTGGGTGCAAAGCAAATGAGTAATTTATATGTTTATGCAAAAGAGGAACACCCTCATCAAGCACAACAACCGGTAGCTTATGATTTTGCAAGCCAGAATCCCAAAAATAAAAAGTAATTTAGTATGACAAAATTAAAGATTAAAAACGAAAAAGAGCCTTTAACTCAAGAAAAATTGTTAGTTAAATCTCCTAAAGAAAGTTCAGAAAATACTAATAAGTTTTACGCTACAGGCAAAAGAAAAAATGCTATAGCTAGAGTTTGGATAAAAGCCGGCAAGGGTAAAGTAACGGTTAACGAAAAAAATATAGATCAATATTTTACTTCTAATACGCATGTTAAAACTATTTTACAACCCTTTATTTTAACAAAAACTAGCGGGCAATATGATGTAATTTGTACCGTCAAAGGCGGCGGAATTTCCGGACAAAAAGGTGCTATTTTACACGGCATTGCTAAAGCACTTGATATATCCGCTCCGGAATTTCATCCGCTTTTACGTAAAGGTGGATTTTTAACTCGTGATTCTAGAGTTGTAGAACGTAAAAAATACGGACAACGTAAAGCACGTAAGAAAACTCAATTCTCTAAACGTTAAGATATTATTTAAGGGATTGTTATTACTCAGCATTGCCGGCGTGGTTTGAAATTTCGACGCCATTCCTGCAGAAGAGCGTTGTTGCATGGCTTAAATTTTCGATGTCATTCCCGTGAAAACGGGGCATTGTTGCGTGGCTACCAGAATCGTTATTGCGAGCGACTGAAGGTGTTGTTGCATGGATGGTTAAAATCGCTTAAAACTTGTCATACCGTGGCTTGACCACGGTATCCAGAAAAAATTAAAAAGCCTGACTGGATGCCGTGGTCAAGCCACGGCATGACATCGCGGTACTTTTAAAGAATACCCAAAATATAGCAATTTTCGAGCCATGCAACAACGTCGCGACTAAAAGGAGCGCGGCAATCCAGGAAAATAATAACTTTCATAGCATTTTTTGCTATTTTTTTCTAGATTGGCCGCTGCCACTTCGTGGCTTCGCAATGACGGTGTTTTTTATAAGGATTCCGAGCCACGCAACAAACGCTGCTCAACACGCATGATACGCAAAAAATGGCACTCCTGTGAAGTGAAGAGTTGGTAGACGAAGATCAACTTTAAAAAGAGCAAGGAGTCTATAAGTCAAGAAGCGCAGCGTATAATTAACGTAGCGCATCGCAGAACTTATAAGACGACAAAAGCCAAGAACAGTTTAATTTTGACAGATGAATTTTAAAGCTCGTCTGCGCAAGTGTATAAATAATACATGCGTAAAGGCGAGCTTTACAAAATTCGCTGTCAAAATCAAACTGGCGCAGGCTAGGCAATTTTTAAAGTTCATCGAGTATACACTAAATACTTCCCCTGGCGGGGTAGCTCAGTTGGTTAGAGCGGCGGAATCATAATCCGCATGTCGGGGGTTCAAATCCCTCCCTCGCTACCATTAAAATTATACTTACCTTTAATTAGAATATTCTAAGTTTTACTATAATATAACCCCAACTATGGATAATTCCTTATCCATAGTTCGCGTTAATATACAGCTCGCTCACAAGGCAATACCCGCGTGAAACGTTAAACGTCATTGCGAGAAGCTGTAGGCGTTGTTGCATGGATGGTTAAAAACGCTCTCGGTGTCATTCTAGCTAAAGGCGGGAATCTAGGCTTTTTTTGTCATGCTGAACTTGTTTCAGCATCTCTTGAAAAAGATCCTGAAATAAATTCAGGATGACTTAAAAGTATTTTTTCTAGATTCCCGCCTACGCGGGAATGACATACTGCTGCTTTATCGAGCCATGCAACAACGCCCCGTTTTCACGGGAATGACATCGAAGGCGCTTTGTACTATCCACGCAACAATGCCGCACAAGCGAGACTCGCGAAATTTGATGTATAGACCTTAATAAGCGAAGCTATATCTCCTTAGAACATAGAGTTTATTACTATGACATATAAAAATCTTATAAAAGCAGTTGTTATTTTCGGCATTAGTGGGCTTGCTATTTCATTCTTATATAAATTTATAAATGAAAAATTTCCGCATTTTTTTGATGATTCTCAAAATCTTGTAGCATTTTTTTCAGCACTGATAATATTAATTAGTTTTATATATAGTTTTTTCGGTCAAAATAACTTACGAAAATTTTTTCTGCAACTATCAAGCTGGGGAATTATTTTTTTAGTTATAATAATCGGCTATGCTTTTAGGTTTGAATTAACTTATGCGAGTCAGCGAGTATTATCGGTATTAATTCCTTCATATAGCTGGGTTAATAGGCAGGGTGAAATTGTTATAGCCCGCAGCGGTGACGGACATTTTTATCTCGAAGCACTTGTAAACAACGTGAAAATAAACTTTATGATCGATACCGGCGCAAGTGATGTAGCTTTGACTCAGCAGGATGCTAAAAAATTAGGATTCGATTTATCTAAATTAAAATATAGCAGGATATATCTTACCGCTAACGGCGCAAGTAAAGCCGCTCCTATAATATTAGATAGCATGGTGATCGGTAGAGTATTTAAAGATATCGAAGGGCATATAGGCATCGGCAATCTAGATATTTCACTACTCGGTATGTCGGTACTTCAGCGTTTTAAAAGCTTTAAAATAAATAAGGATTTGTTAATACTGAGTTATTAACCCCCTACTCCTATACGATAATTTTAAAGATATAGCAAAGGCTATTTCAAATAATCCGGCTAATATAGGCGTTGTTGCATGGCTCAAAAATTAATACAAAACCCGTTATTGCGAAGCCACGAAGTGGCTGCGGCAATCCAGAAAAGCATAGTCATCCTGAATTTATTTCAGGATCTACTAAAAAAAGATGCGAAAAACTTGTTCAGCATGACTAAGACTAGATTGCCACGTCGGGACTACGTCCCTCCTCGCAATGACGATTCCGGTATACAGCTAAATTCAGAAAGCTTCAGACAAGATAAATTTAAAGACGAGCCTGCTCAACGTATTAGAGTAGGTGAGCACAGGCGAATGTCGAAAATTTGCTTGTATCAAGCTTTTTGAATGACGCTGTAATGCGACGAGAATACGGCATTACTTAAATTATTCTTGTATCAAGCCGCCAAATTAGTTATATGTTATTATTACTATACAAATTTTTTAATAATTTTCGTGTTATATTATATAAATAAATTTTTTTCAAATAACAAACTACAAGCTGTTATTTTAAGCGTAATAGGTTTCGGCATTATTTGCGCTTTAATAACTTATAAAACCGATGATCCTTGCTTTAATTTAGTAACTCAAAGATATCCTAACAATTTATTAGGTATTTTCGGTGCATATTTATCGGATTTTTTGTATCAATTTTTTGGTATAGCCGCTTTTATTCTACCTATTTGTTGTTTTATTTGGGCGAAAAGCCGTTGGCTTGCTCAAAGTAAATTGTTGCTAGTACGTATAATTGTAATGTTATTTACTATCCTTAGTATGGCAACATTATTTGCAAATCTTGAGATACCATATTTGCAAGGAAGTGCCGGCGGCGCGATAGGGATAGCTAGCTTTAATTTTCTTAAGCAATTTACGAATCAACTTTATCTATTATTAATCTTCTCGACATTTATTTTATTCGTTATTTTACTTGAAATAAAATTTACCTCACTGAAGGATTTTACAATAAAATTATATAGCATTTTATCTTATCAAATACGTAATATCTTATCTAATTTAACGCCTTACCTATCGCTTGCAAAATTTTTATTGCCTAAAAAAGACGAAGCAAACCAGCCAAGAATTACTCCTTCTTATTTTTCTACTCAGGAAAAAATAAAAGTAACGGAAATAAGTATAGCTAAACCGGCAACTAATATCCGACCGAAATTTTTTAATAAATCTACGCTGTTACCAAAAAATGAACAAAGCAATCTAGCACCGTTACCGCCTATTGCATTACTGCGAAATGCTGATAATCACCATATAAAAAGTGATTCTTCTCAAGAGCTTAAACAAAAATCGGAAAAATTATTAACTGTTCTGAGTGACTTCGGCGTTAAAGGGCAAATTATTAATATTAGTCAAGGACCGGTGGTTACTTTATACGAGTTTGAGCCGGCAGCCGGTACAAAAACCTCAAGAGTAGTAGGGTTATCCGACGATATAGCAAGATCGCTTTCCGCCATTTCAACCAGAATCGCGGTAATACCCGGTAAAAATGTTCTCGGTATTGAATTACCGAATAAGCATAGAGAATTTTTTTGTTTAAAGGAGCTAATTGAAACGCCGGAATATCAAGATCAATCTATTTTATTGCCCCTAATTTTAGGGAAAGATTTAGCCGGCAAACCGTTAATCGCCGATTTGGCTAAAATGCCTCATTTACTAGTTGCAGGAACTACCGGCTCCGGTAAGTCGGTCGGAATTAATGCAATGATCGTCTCGCTATTATATCGTTATACCCCAGAAGAATGCCGCCTTATTATGATCGACCCGAAAATGCTGGAGCTATCTGCTTATGAAGGAATACCGCATTTACTGACTCCCGTCGTAACCGAACCTGCTAAAGCGGTGGTAGCTCTTAAATGGGCGGTGAAGGAAATGGAAAATCGTTATAGAATGATGTCGAATATCGGCGTTAAAAATATTGCCGGTTATAATGCTAAAATTTTAGAAGCAGCAAGACAAGGTAAAACCCTTGAACGTACTATTCAAACAGGATTTGATCATGAGACCGGCAAGCCTATTTATGAAACGGTAGAAATGAATATGGATAAATTACCGTTTATCGTGGTAATTGTTGATGAGATGGCTGATTTAATGTTAGTTGCCGGTAAAGATATCGAACTATCCATTCAAAGGCTCGCTCAAATGGCAAGGGCTGCAGGCATTCATATTATTATGGCGACGCAAAGACCTTCCGTAGACGTTATTACCGGCGTAATTAAAGCAAATTTCCCAAGCCGTATTAGTTTTAAAGTTACTTCCAAAATCGATAGTCGGACAATTTTAGGTGAGCAAGGCTCCGAGCAGTTACTCGGCATGGGAGACATGTTATTTATGGGTAATACTTCAAAAATTACCAGGGTACACGGGCCTTTTGTCGATGAAAATGAGATTGAGAAAATTACCGAATATTTAAAAGAAACCGGTACCCCTGAATATATTTCAGCAGTAACCGAACAGATCGATGAAGGAGATGCAGCTTTAGAGAATAGTAGCGACGACGGAACAACGGACGAAATGCTGTATAAAAGAGCAGTGCAGATAGTGCAGCTTGAACGTAAAGCTTCAATTAGCTATATTCAGCGATCGCTCCGAATCGGTTATAATAGAGCCGCTATTTTAGTTGAAAAGATGGAACAAGACGGCATAATTTCCTCACCGAATCACACCGGCAAAAGAGAAATATTATTACCGGATAGATGAGATAGATGTGATTCCAGTGTAGAGTTATTGTGTAATGGTTAAAAGCGTCTTCGATGTCATTCCCGCCTACGTGGGACGTTGTTGCATGGCTACCGGAATCGTCATTGCGAGCCGCTGTAGGCGTTTGTTGCATCCACTTGGGAATGACACAAAACAGTACACAACATGATAAAAACGTTATTTAATATCACCGCTAAAACTTATTTAATATTTCAGCTTATTACTAGGCTGTCCTTATGCGCTTATGCCGTATGGCATAAACAAATTTCTTTTGCCGATTTGCCGTTAATATTTATTCTAGGAGAAGTTAACGATTTCATATCCTGTGTTTATTTTCTGCCGATCACATTAATTTTAACCCTATTATTTCATTTAATATTATCAAGATGTGAATTTTTACATCGATTATTTTGTTATATATTTTTCTGCTGTTTCATCACTTTTTTGATTTTTATCTCAATTGCCGAAATTACCTTTTGGGACGAGTTCGGTACGAAGTTTAATTTTATTGCCGTTGACTATTTAATTTACACGCATGAAATTATCGGCACGGTAAAAGAATCTATGCCGTATGTCGAGATATCAACCGGCATTATTGCAATCGCTGTAGTGATTACTTATTTGCTAAGAAATACTTTAATTAATGCCGCAAGTAGCATACAAATTAAATCTCGTTTGACTGCGATAATTCTATTAAGTTTATGTAGTTTGCTGGCTTTTAAGTTCTATGCTCCCGAAAAACTTAATTTTTCTAATAACAGATATGCAAGAGAATTAAGCAAAAACGGTCCTTATGAATTTTTCTCGGCTTATTTTAATAATAGCTTAAATTATAATAGTTTTTACCCGATAATCGATAATACTCGCGCTTTAAGCGTGGTGCGTACACTACTTCAAGGTAATAATCAACAATTTTTATCTGCCGATTCCATAGAACGCATTATTACCCCAAAAACCTTATCCCGAAGTAAATATAACGTGGTGCTTATTACTGTTGAAAGCCTCAGCGGGAAATTTATGAAGAGCTTTGGGAATTCCGATAATATCACGCCGTACTTAGATAAACTCGCTGATAACGGTATATTTTTTACTAATCTATATGCTACGGGGACAAGAACCGTGCGAGGCTTAGAGGCTATTACTTTATCCGTACCGCCAACGCCCGGCTCTTCGATTATTAGAAGACCCGATAATCAAAATTTATTTAATATCGGCACTATTTTTAAACAACAAGGTTATCAAATTAATTTTATCTTCGGCGGCTATAGCTATTTTGATAATTTTCAGAATTATTTTGCAGGAAACGGTTATAATATAATTGACCGAGGTAACTTAACGGCAAATGAAATAAGTTTTGCAAATATTTGGGGAGTGGCGGACGAAGATATATTTAATAAATCCCTTGAGGTAGCTGATCAAGATTATAAAACCGGTAAGCCATTTTTTTCTTTGATTATGACAACTTCCAATCATCGTCCTTATACTTTTCCCGAAAATAGAATTGATTTACCTTCCGGCGGCGGACGTAATGCCGCAGTTAAATACACCGATTACGCAATCGGTAAATTTTTAGAGAAGGCAGCAACTAAAGAGTGGTTTGATAATACTATTTTTGTAATTACCGCCGATCACTGCGCTGCAAGTGCCGGTAAAACAGAGCTGCCGGTTAATAAATATCACATACCTTTAATTATTTATGCCCCTAAAATATTATCTCCGCAAAAAATAGCTAATTTAGCTAGCCAGATAGATATAGCTCCAACAATTTTCGGCTTATTGGGTTTTGAATATAAAAGTAAATTTTGGGGACAAGATATATTAAACGAGCCGGCAAATAGGGCTTTCATAAGTACTTATCAATTGCTGGGCTTTATGAAAGACGAATATTTAGTAATTCTAAGCCCGAACTCTAAGCCTAAAACTTATAAATTATCATCAGACGGCAAAAAACAGGAAATATTAGACCTCCCGGCTTTAACCGAAGAAGCCGTTAGCTTTTACCAAACCGCCTATGATTTTTATACCCACGGCAAGATGGTGGAGTAGTGATTTTGACCATTTTGGTAAAGCAAGCCGGGGTCATTCCTGCGCCCTTATGTCATTCCCGCCTGCGCGGGAATGACATAGAACATGCTTTAACTTAGCCACGCAACAATGCTGCGCGGGGAATGACAGCGGAAATTCGAGCCACGCAACAATGCCCTTGTTCTGCCTTAATGTATAGAAAAAAGCAGCAAACTCTATCCTCTTACCCAATCTCTTATTTATGTATTACAATCGCTCTTGTATTAATAATAAAAAATGTATATGCTTATGCAAATCATGGATTGTTTTAATTTCCAATCAGCAATTATATCAATTGTTGATCTAGAAAATCATCGTATAATAATATGTGAATTAAAAAACAATTATTACAAATGAAATCAAGTACTCAAGAATACTCTAAGCCTCTATTATTGAATATTTTGAATAAACAAACTCCATCATTAGATAAAATTGATTATGCGGTATGGCTTGGTGATGTAGAAAAATTTTTATCAAATCTTCCTATGGAACCGATATTTGACCTAATTATAACCTCTCCTCCTTATAATATAGGTAAACCTTATGAAAAAAAAAATGATCTACAAATATATTTAGAATGGCAAAAAAGAATAATTGATCAGCTAATTCCACGATTAAAATCTACAGGAAGTATTTGCTGGCAAGTCGGTAATTTTATAGATAACGGTTATATCGTTCCTTTAGATATTGAATTTGCACCTATGTTTAAGGAACACAAATTACAAATGCGTAATCGTATTATTTGGCATTTTGGGCATGGGTTGCATTCTAAAAAACGCTTTTCCGGTCGTTATGAGGTTGTTTTATGGTATACAAAATCTAATGAATATACATTTAACCTTGACGATGTACGAGTACCTTCAAAATATCCCGGGAAAAGGCATTTTAAAGGTCCAAAAGCCGGTCAGCTATCGGGGCATCCTCTTGGTAAAAACCCTGATGACATTTGGAATATTCCGAATGTAAAAAGTAATCATGTTGAAAAGACAAGCCATCCGTGTCAATTTCCGGTGGGGCTTATAGAGCGTTTAACCTTAGCAATTACCGATAAATCAGATCTAATATTTGATCCATTTGCCGGAGTTGCTTCAGCAGGAGTGGCAGCTGCTATACACTCCCGACGTTTTTGGGGATGTGAATTAAATAAAGAATATGCAAAAATAGGTATTACCCGTTTGGAAGAAGCTTTAAAAGGGCAAGCTAGATATAGACCGCATGATAAACCTCTATATGACCATACTAAAAGTAATTTATCTTTAATGCCTGAAAATTTAAACTTATCTTTGAAATCAGAGGAAAAGAAATGAGATACTGTTCAATAAGCCATTTTGAAGGTGATCAAGTTGTGACTAAGGATATCCTTAATGAGGTTGCAGACGCAATAAATCAAGTAGCTATAAAAGTCAGTAAGGGGGCTGCTTCAAAAATACGTGATGACCTCCTTAGATACTTGGTTACAAAAGGCTGGTCTTCTAATGTCACTATTTCTAGAGAGTCGGGAATTACTATTACTTCGCTAAAAGATAAGGTCGGTCTTTGTCTACAAACCGGTAATATTGCTAGAATGTATGCAGACTTAATCAAGCTCCAAAAACTTTACATTGATAAAATAATCAATTCAGCAGTGATGATTGTTCCCACATACTCATCTTCTAAGATTTTAGGCAGTAATATTACTAATGCCGTACGTCTTGAAAAGGAGCTTACAATATTTAAGAAAGTAATTTTTGTACCTATTATAATTTTTGCGATAGAGTAATACTATGAATACGTCAACCTTTCCTCTTACTAATCCACTCTCTTCACGATTCGGTTGGCCACGTACGAGTCGCCAAGAAAACTTTAAGAAACTATCGGAACAAAATGACTTAACTACTTATCGCATAGTTTTTCAAGGAAAGAATCAAGATATTGCAATTCTGACAGTGCCTTTAAATCTTCCTAAATATAGGCTAGCAAACGGTAGAACTATTTCCGGTCAACAGGAATATTTAGCTAAGAATTCGACTATTACCTCAGATTACTTCTTAAAAGACCCGGAACTTCTTGACGTTCAAGAAACTCAGCATCAATTACTTCTTAAGCTGGTTAAACAATCAAATTTGTTGGATTATTTTAAAGATACGGGAAATAAACAGGTAGAGCCAATTTTGTTAGATGAATACGGTTTTGTGATAAACGGTAACCGCCGCCTTGCTAGTTGGAGAGAATTATATAATGAAGATAGAAAGAAATATGATCACTTTGCTTATATTGATATTGCCGTACTTCCGCATTGCGGTGAAAAGGAAATTGATAAGCTTGAGGCTCAATTACAGATAGCCCCCGATATAAAGGCAAAATATTCTTGGGATACTCAAGCCAATATGATATTTCAAAAACAAGAACAACATAACTTTAACACAAAAGAAGTTGCTGATCTTTACGGTCTAAAAGAATCAGAAATAAAAGAGCTTTTGGACATGAGAGCTTACGCAGCAGAATATTTAAAAACTCGTGGTAAAGAAAATTATTGGTCAGAAATCTCGGAAAATGAGTTTGCTTTTCGTAAGCTGATTCAAAGCCGTAGTAAAATAACTTCTATCGGAAAACAAGAATTATTTAAAGAAGCTGCTTTTGTTTTAATAGATGATCCCGAAGCTGTAGGTGAACGTTTATATGAAGCTATTCCAAACACTGAAAAACATTTAGAGCTGATTAAATTGAAGTTACAAGAAGAATTTAATGTAGAGCTTCCAAAAAAGCATAAAGATATTGATGAAATATTTTGTGTTGCTAATAGTGCTGATTCGATTGATATTCCGTTATCTAGAGAAATTTCAAAACCTGAAAACGGCAACCGAGCACGTGAAATTATTACTGAAGTCATTGAGTCTCAGAAGGAGCTAAAAAAAGATGCATTAAATGCTCATTATCTTCTTAAAAAATTGGCTAGAGCAAATAGCGATCTTGCCGCCGCCGTAGAGCATGGCCTGAGACCTGAATCAAATAGAGAGGGTGCAGAAAAACAATTAAAAATTATGGAAAATAATATTTCTAAAATCTATAAATGGCTAAATAATAATGCTTAAAATTGCCTATAGAGATAAAGACAGAAAAGCATTGATTGGATGGGAAGAAATTGATTATGCTCAACCATGGCTTGAGCCTATAAAACGCCTAATTTTTGATAATTCGGATAAAGCACAACAGGAAGGCGGTTATCAGCTATCATTACCCTGGTGGACTTTTATTTCATTGCGTTCGCAATTTGGTCAACTTTTAAAAGGATACGAGATACAAATAGGTGAAAACCTTGAAATTGAAACAAAAGCAGAGCTATTACTTAGGCAATCAACTCAAAATAACCATGATTACCAAAAAGCGAAAGAGCTTTATGCTGTAAAAATTGAAGATTTATTATCAAAATTAAAAGAAGTGGGGTTTTCTCGTCTACTTACTACTCAACAAGAACGTAATATATGTAAAATTGCCGCTTTGCCGGCAGCAGCAACCTTTTCAGTCCCTGGTGCCGGGAAAACAACAGAGGCATTAGCTACTTTTTTTTTCAAAGCAACATCTGATGAAGGTTTATTAGTTATTGCTCCTAAAAATGCTTTTGGAGCTTGGGATGAACAACTTGAAGCTTGTATGCCGAATATTTATAAAAATTTTACTAGGCTACGCGGCGGGACAGATAAGATTAATAGACTTCTGGAAAGTCGTCCTCGTTTCATGTTGATAACTTACCAGCAATTACCACGCGTTAGAGAGTTAATAGCCGGATATTTAAGTCGTTATAAGACCCATGTATTTCTTGATGAAAGTCATAGAATAAAAAGTGGCCTTGAGAAACAAACACCTCAAACAATACTTAGTATCGCACACTTACCGGTCGGTAAATTAATAATGTCGGGAACTCCAATGCCTCAAGCCGTAGAAGATCTAATCCCACAATTCACTTTTTTATATCCTGAAATTCCTGTTACCGGTAATAACGTTATAGAGTTAATAAAGCCTATATATGTTCGGACTAATAAGGCTGAGTTAGGGTTACCGCCCGTTACTCGAGTTGTTCGGAAGTTACATATGGCTCCTGTTCAGTATGAATTATATAATCTTATGAAATTTGAAGTTTCACGCGAAGCTGCTACTGCTTTAAATAATGGAACTAAACAAGCTCTTCGTATTCTTGGAAGATCGGTAGCAAAATTGCTGCAATTTGTTTCTAACCCCGCTCTTTTGTCACGAGAAATTGGCTTTGTACATTCTAACTTGTTACAAGCAGTACTTGCAGAAGGCGACGGACCAAAACTTAAATATGTTTTAAAACGTGCTAGAGAATTAGTACGTAATAATCAAAAAGTTTTAATTTGGTCTTCTTTTGTAAAAAATGTCGAATATATTGCACAGAGATTAGTCGACTTAGGAGCAGTATATATTCACGGTGGAGTAGATGCGGGCGACGAGGATGACGATGAAACACGAGAAGGAAAAATCAAGCTATTTCATGATGATCCGAATGTAAAAATTATGGTAGCAAACCCTGCTGCCGCAAGTGAAGGAGTAAGTCTTCACAAGATTTGTCATCATGCTATATATCTAGATAGAACATTTAATGCTGCACATTATTTACAATCTGAAGACCGAATACATAGGCTAGGTCTTAGCCCAAATGAACAAACAAATATTGAAATAGTTGAATGCACAGGAACTATTGACGAAACGGTACGTGAAAGACTAAATTTTAAGGTTGGAAAAATGGCAGAAGCCTTAGAAGACTCAAGCTTAAAAATCGACCCTATACCTATCGATCCTATTTCTACCGATGATCCGGAAGATTACGTGATAGGTCTCTTACCGGAAGATATTGAAGCATTATTACGAGATTTTAAAAAGAAGAATTTTTGATTATGTCTCTTTCACCCGGACTTGCACATTCTTGTTTTGAATTGTTAGAGGCTATCAGTAAATAAGTGTTAACAAATCAGTTTATTAAGCATTAACCGAATCATAGCAATATAAATCTGATTAGTAGCAGATTTGACAGTATGTTCGTAATGTTTACTTAACCTTCTGAAATTATTTAACCAACCAAAAGTACGCTCTACTATCCATCTAATCGGTAAGATTTCAAATTTTTCTGATTTTCTCTTTACTACAGATAACAATGATTTTGTATTCAAAAAACACCAATTTTGTAAATTACCACTATAGCCTCCATCTGCAAAAAATCTTTCAATTGATGGATATTTATTCTTTGCTACAAGCAAGCTTTCTTTAGCACCGTCTCTATCTTGTATACTTGCTGAATGTACATTAACAGCTAGTAATAAACCATTTGCATCTGTTACTATATGACGCTTTATTCCTTTTATCTTTTTACCGGCATCATACCCTTTTACTTCACTTCTTTGCGTATTCTTAATTGATTGCGAATCAATTATTCCAATTCTCGGACTTGCTTTTTTTCCCCATTGATTCTCGGCATCTTGAAACAAGTTCTTCATTTATCTTTTGCCATAATCCTCTACGATTCCATTTATTATAATATTCATTAACTATTTTATAATTTGGATATTCTTTTGGTAAATATCGCCACTGACACCCTGTACGGCTCTGATAAAATATTGCATTTACTATTGATCTTCTATCTATTTTTATTTTCCTTCCTTTCTTCTTATAGGCAAAATATTCTTTTATTATTTCCCACTCTTCGTCCCGTAATTCACTTGGATAGCTCATAATTCTTTTGCTTTTTTGCTACCTTGTATAACATTTCTTCTTCTATTTTTCTACTATTTATTCTTTAACTTTTATTTACTGATAGGCTCTTAGAGATAATTAATCGTCATAAATTATCATTTGACGATATTAGACGTGCATTTGAAAAGATAGGTGTAACACCAACTGATTACTCCTTAACCTACGCTCAAGAGATGGGATGGATATTGCTTAATGAAACGGGCGTAGCTATCGCTTCCGACTCAGGAGAAAAATTATTAACCCTAGCAGAAACAAAACAAAAGCTTCAACAATCAATATTAGATTTTATTAACGTCAAACATCCTTTTTGGCTACAAAATGCCGCTTTTGGTAGAAAAAAACTACTTTTATATGTACATTCTGAAATATATCAAGTTTTTCTGGAAGCAGGCTTAGTAGAAAGTGTAGATGAAGATATAGTAAAATTTTGGGATATACTTGCTTCAAGAGCAAGAGGTCTACAAAATGATTTACTATTATCTATCGGAAGGCACGGCGAACGTCTTACGCTTAACTATGAAAAAGCACGTACCGGTTATCAACCTAAATGGGTTTCGATAGAATCGAATGAAGATGGATATGATGTGTTGTCCGTTATTAGCAATAACGATAAAACAAAGCTATCAATTGAAGTAAAAACTACCAAAAACGGCATAGATGCACTTTTTTATCTCACTCGCAATGAATGGGAACGTGCCATTGACACAGAATCGCATTGCTTTCATTTATGGGATTTAAGCAACGATATTCAAAAACTTGCAGTAGTTACTATGAAAGACATAGAAAATCATATTTCTATTGATAAAGGTAAAGGGGAATGGCAGCACCTTGCTATACCGTTTTCGATATTTGCAGAAAAATTTACAAATATAATCGCTTGTTAAGCTTATACGCCTTAATATAATGGCAACAAGCACTTTTTAAACGATACTTATTTATACGAAACGTCTAGTCTGAAGGGCATTACGGGTAAAATACGTTGACAACTAAATTCGCCGTTTTATACTATACAAAATATTAGCAGATGCGGCACTCAAAAATATGTTACCGCCTTTGAAAACCCCAGAGGAACTGGTGGAGCCAGGGGGTCTCGAACCCCCGACCTCTTGGCTGCCAGCCAAGCACTCTACCAACTGAGCTATGACCCCGATTATGGATAGTATTGTTGTGGATAGGTTAGCATGTTCTATGCCATTCCTTGCACTCTTATGTCATTCCTAGCTAAAGGCGGGAATCCGGACTTTTTTTGCTTTTGTCATGCTGAACTTGTTTCAGCATCTAATTTAAGAGTCTATCAGTAAATAAGTGTTAACAAATGAGCTTATTAAGCATTAACCGAATCATAGCAATATAAATCTGATTAGTAGCAGATTTGACAGTATGTTCGTAATGTTTACTTAACCTTCTGAAATTATTTAACCAACCAAAAGTACGCTCTACTATCCACCTAATCGGTAAGATTTCAAATTTTTCTGATTTTCTCTTTACTATAGATAACAATGATTTTGTATTCAAAAAACACCAATTTTGTAAATTACCACTATAGCCTCCATCTGCAAAAAATCTTTCAATTGATGGATATTTATTCTTTGCTACAAGCAAGCTTTCTTTAGCACCGTCCCTATCTTGTATACTTGCTGAATGTACATTAACAGCTAGTAATAAACCATTTGCATCTGTTACTATATGACGCTTTATTCCTTTTATCTTTTTACCGGCATCATACCCTTTTACTTCACTTCTTTGCGTATTCTTAATTGATTGCGAATCAATTATTCCAATTCTCGGATTTGCTTTTTTTCCCCATTGATTCTCGGCATCTTGAAACCAAATCTTCATTTATCTTTTGCCATAATCCTCTACGATTCCATTTATTATAATATTCATTAACTATTTTATAATTTGGATATTCTTTTGGTAAATATCGCCACTGACACCCTGTACGGCTCTGATAAAATATTGCATTTACTATTGATCTTCTATCTATTTTTATTTTCCTGCCTTTCTTCTTATAGGCAAAATATTCTTTTATTATTTCCCACTCTTCATCCCGTAATTCACTTGGATAGCTCATAGTTCTTTTGCTTTTTTGCTACCTTATATAACATTTCTTCTTCTATTTTTCTACTCTTTATTCTTTAATTTTTATTTACTGATAGGCTCTAAGAGATCCTGAAATAAATTCAGGATGACTATTATTTTCTGGATTCCCGCCTTTATCTAGGAATGACATTAAAAATTTGAGCCATGCAACAACGCCCACAAATGCTCGCAATGACGTTTGGTGTGTTTATACTACAATTATAAAGTCGAATCCATAAATTTCTTAAATATATTACTTTTTTCTAATATATTTATTTCTTCAATACACCAAGGAGTAAAATTCGGCAAAGATTCTTTTAAATAAACTAAAAAATCAGTCCATTGAAATAATTTTATTTCTTCAACTTCATTTTTATTTATCCTTATATCATCATTTGACAAAGCTAAATAAATTGGGCATATTTCATTCTCTATAATATTATTTAAGGCAAATTTGTAACGGTAGCTATCTATAAAATATAATTTTTGTAAGGTCATACCTAATTCAAATTTAGCATGTCTATGTACTGCATCCTCATAGTTTTCGTTAAGCCGTGGATGACCGCAAAAACTATTTGACCAAAATGCCGGCCAGGTTTTTTTACTAGAATTTCTTTTTTGTATTAACAATTCTTTTTTATTATTAAAAAGAAAAACTGAAAAACCTCGATGTAACGGCGTAGCGGAATTATGAACAGTAGCTTTGTCCTCTATCCCTAGCACATTATCCTGTTCATCAACTAATACAACGTGATTATGCTTTGACATTATATTATTCATCTTTCTTTTGCGGTATTTCCTTGTTAATATATTCTTTCATTAATGCATGATATTTATGTTTTACTTTTTTTAAAGTGTAATCTCCGTCATAATGACCGTCCATACTAATAATCTTTTGCAAATAAAAGTTTAATTGTTCTATATCTTCATTTAATATATTATCATCGTTGTTTATAATATAAGAAATTGTTTGTTTTTGAAAATTAGTAAAATAAGACTTTATTTCATGGATTTTTTTTATAATCATAGGAATATCTTTTGGCTTTATTACCAATAATATTACTAATATAATTACTATTAAAGACATTAAATTAATTTTTTATGTTTATATTTAGGATTTATAAGATTTTGTCCGGTTGCTTGCAACATATACTCATGATAATCTTGGTAATTTCCTTCAAACCAAGTAGCATCGCCTTCTTTATCATAAGCAATAATGTGAGTAGCTATCCTATCTAAAAACCAACGGTCATGGCTAATTACTAAAACACACCCGGCAAAATCTAAAATAGCATCTTCTAAAGCTCTTAAAGTATCAAGATCAAGATCATTTGAAGGTTCATCAAGTAATATGACATTTGCTCCTTCTTTTAACAATTTTGCTATATGTACTCTATTACGTTCACCGCCGGAAAGTTGACCGACCTTTTTTTGCTGATCACCGCCTTTAAAATTAAAGGCTGCACAATAAGCTCTACTTTTTACTATTCTACTACCAAGCTGTAGCTCGTCTAACCCTTCGGAAATTTCTTCCCATACGGTTTTGTTGTCGTTAAGATGATCTCGAGACTGATCAACATAACCTAATTTAACTGTCTGTCCAAGTTTAATAGAACCATTATCCGGAACTAATTTTCCTGTAATAATATTAAATAAAGTAGATTTACCGGCACCGTTTGGACCAATTATCCCCACTATCGCGCCACGTGGAACTTTAAAACTAAAATCCGATAATAATATTTTATCATTAAATTTTTTAGCTATATGGTCGGCTTCTATGACCAAATCTCCAAGACGAGGACCGTTAGGTATAATAATTTGAGCCGTACCGTTTCCTTGTTCTTGCTGTTTAGTTAGTAATTCTTGATAAGCGGTAATACGTGCTTTGCTTTTTGATTGTCTAGCTTTTGGCGTTTGACGTATCCACTCCAGCTCTCGATTAAGTTGTTTTTTTCTATCGTCTTCTTCTTTGCTTTCTAGAGCAAGTTTTTTTTGTTTTTGCTCAAGCCAAGCAGTATAATTAGATTGCCAAGGCACACAATTTCCTCGATCAATTTCTAATATCCATTCCGTGACATTATCCAAAAAATAACGATCATGGGTAATAATTACCACGGTACCTTTATAGTTTTTTAAATAGTTTTCAAGCCAAGAAACCGATTCTGCATCTAAATGGTTTGTCGGTTCATCAAGTAAAAGCATGTTCGGTTTTTCTAAAAGCAATTTACACAACGCAACTCTTCTTTTTTCACCACCGGAAATTTTAGTAATATTCGCTTCTTTTGCAGGACACCCCAGCGCTAGCATGGCAATATCTATTTCACGTTCTAAATTCCAAGCATCGCAAGCATCTATTTTTTCTTGTAACTCTGCTTGTTTAGTAAGCAGTTCATTCATTTGCTCGTCCGTCATTTCGTTAGCAAATTTATTACTTATTTCATTAAATTCATCAATAAGTATTTTTTTCTCACTTAGCCCTTCCATAATATTATCAAAAACATTTTTATCAGGATTAAGATGGGGTTCTTGGGCTAAATAACCCACTTTTATACCATTGGCCGGAGACGCTTTACCGTCAAATTCTTTATCAAGCCCGGCCATAATTTTCAGCAAAGTAGATTTACCGGCACCGTTTGGACCGATTATGCCAATTTTAGCTCCCGGCAAAAATGATAAGCGCGTTTCTTTCAAAATTTGTTTACCGTTGATGGTTTTACTTAAACCATCCATTTCATAAACATATTGATATGACATAGATTATTGATTCCTTTATTTAACTTAATTTTAATAAAATTGTGTCTAGTTCTTCTAGGCTATTATAATGAAATATTAATCTCCCGCCTATTGAATAATTTTCTATTGTTATCTTTATATTAAACCTTTCCGATAATGTTTTTGCGAGTAATTGTAAATCATTACTTTTATCACCTTCTTTTAAAAAACGCTTCCCGACTCGAAAATTCTCATCCGGTGATTTTACATATTCATCTTTAGACCATTTTCTAACTATTTCTTCGGTTTGACGGACATTAAGTCCGTGTTCTACTATATGCTCAGCTATTACTTCCGCATGTTCATGATTTACTAAACACCTAGCATGCCCCATGCTTAACACCCCTTCATTTACTTTATCTTTAATTGACTGCGGTAATTTATTTAACCTTAAAAGATTTGCTATATGACTTCGACTTTTACTAAGCTTTTCAGCCAACATTTCTGTTGTATAATTAAAATTTTCTACTAAATGCTTAAACCCCTCAGCTTCTTCTATAACAGATAACTCTGCTCTCTGTATATTTTCGATTAAAGATATCTCCATACTCTCTTTATCATCTAAGTTTTTTATAATTACCGGTATGTCAATAATTTTTGCTAGTTTACATGCTCGCCAACGCCGCTCGCCTGCTATAATTTTATAATCATGATTAACGATAATAGGCTGTAATAAACCGTTATTTGCTATAGAATCAGCTAATTCTTTTATTTTATCATATTCAAAATTTTTCCTTGGTTGATTTTCGTTTGGTTTAATTTTATCAATATTTACAATTTGAATTATTTCATCTTTCGCGCTTGGTACAACTTCTTCACCAAGTAATGACGATAATCCCCGCCCTAATCCTTTATTTTTCATTGTGTCTCCCTAAAATTTCTTTTGTAAGCTGCATGTAAGCAATAGCGCCTGAACATTTATGATCATAAATAATGGCCGGCTGACCGTATGACGGTGCTTCAGATAATTTAATATTCCTAGGAATAACTGTTTTAAACACTAATTTTCCTAAATATTTCCTTACATCCGCCTCCACCTGTTCAGTTAAGCGATTGCGTCTATCATACATAGTAAATAATATACCGGCAATTTTTATTTTAGGGTTTAACTTTCTTTCTACAATTTCAATTGTCTTTAGTAAATGGCTGAGTCCCTCTAACGAATAAAAGTCACATTGCATTGGAATCAATACCTCATCAGCTGCAACTAAAGCATTTATCGTAAGCAAATTAAGTGAGGGAGGACAATCTATAATGATATAATCATAATAAGCTTTTGACTCTTCAAGCAAATTTACTAATAAATATTCTCTATCCTTCATATTCATTAAATCTAATTCTGCAGCCGATAAATTAGCATTTGAAGTAACAATATTTAAATTTGGAACGTTTGTAGACATTATTGCATTTTCTAATTTAATCAAACCGGTTAATACTTGATAAATAGTATTTTTTCTCTCTAGTTGATTAATGCCAAAACCGGTGCTACTATTTCCTTGAGGGTCAAGATCTACTACTAAAGTTTTTTTTTCCATAGCAGCAAAAGCGGTTGCTAAATTTACTGTAGTAGTAGTTTTAGCGACCCCTCCTTTTTGATTTACTATAGAAATTATTTTTACGGTCATGTAATATTCACTAAATTACGAATTTCTAATATTTTACCTTCTTCAGATGTCATACTTTTATGTACAGAATAATCAAATGACCAAATTTTTTTGGCCGCTTCTAATTCTGCGTGGTAATTTTTCCCTTTTAATAGCAAAAACTTTTCTTTTACCAAAATATTTTCAGTATAACTAAATATCATACTTAACGGCGCAAAAGCTCTACAAGCTAATATATTACAATCAAATTCGGTTTTTTCCGTCCTTTGATTGATTACCTTAATATTATTATCTGATATGTTTGATGCTTTTTCTAAAAATACACATTTTCTAATATCCGACTCTATTAAAGTTACTGATTTTATCCCTGCTATCGACAATACTATTCCAGGAAAACCCGCTCCCGCACCTACATCAATTAAACATATATCTTTATTATCAATATATTGTAATAATTGTAAAGAATCGATTACATGACGCAACCAAAAATCTCTAACACTATTGTGCGATACAAGGTTAATAGTATTATTCCATTTTAATACTAATTCTTGATATTCCTTTAATTTCTCAATTATTTCACGTGGAATAAAATCGTAATTTTTAATCACGGTATTTAGTTTTTAAATAAATTATAATAGCAGTAATAGCTGCGGGAGTTACTCCCGATATTCTTCGTGCTATACCGATAGTTAAAGGTTTGTGATAAGTAAGTTTCTCACATACTTCCACAGATAACCCTGATATTCGAGAATAATCAATATTTTGAGGGATTAATAAAGTTTCCTCTTCCTTAAATAGCCGTATATCTGCCCGTTGTCTAACTAAATATGAAGAATATTTTGATTCAATGTAAAGAAATTGTAAAATATTATCGTTTATGCTTGCTAATTGAGGGAAAATTTTAACCACTTGGTCTATAGTAAAATTAGGCATTGCTAATAAATCCAACACTGATTTATATGTTCCGTCTTGAGCAACTAATATACCGTTTTTTGCTAATTGACTTGTTGTTAAAGATAAGGAAGCGGCTAGAATTTTTGCTTTTTCAATATCTTGACATTTTTTTATAAATATTTCTTCTCTTTTTTTCGATATGAGTCCAATATCTATG
Source organism: Rickettsia endosymbiont of Ceutorhynchus obstrictus (assembly GCF_964026565.1). Classification (NCBI taxonomy): domain Bacteria; kingdom Pseudomonadati; phylum Pseudomonadota; class Alphaproteobacteria; order Rickettsiales; family Rickettsiaceae; genus Rickettsia; species Rickettsia endosymbiont of Ceutorhynchus obstrictus. The sequence goes on along the minus strand of NZ_OZ032162.1, from coordinate 132,366 downwards.
CCTAATTGTGTTAATCGTAAATCGGCATTATCCGCTCTTACCGACAACCTATATTCCGACCTTGAAGTAAACATTCGATACGGCTCTACGGTGCCAAACATTATTAAATCATCTATCATTACTCCGATATAACTATCTGCTCTAGTTAATATAAAAGGTTTTTGATTTTTTACAGCTAAAGCAGCATTAATACCGGCTATGATACCTTGCCCCGCTGCTTCTTCATAGCCGGTAGTACCGTTAATTTGTCCGGCAAAATATAGTCCTGTAATTTTCTTGGTTTCTAAGGTAATTTTTAATTCTCGAGGATCGACATAATCATATTCAATTGCATAACCGGGGCGCAGTACTACGGCATTTTCAAGCCCCGGTATCGTTTTTATTAATTCAAGCTGAACATCTTTTGGCAGCGAAGTGGAAATACCGTTAGGATAAATTGTATAATCATCGATACCTTCCGGTTCCAAAAATATACGATGCTCAGATTTAGCACTAAACCTAACTATTTTATCTTCAATGGAAGGACAATATCTAGGACCAGTACCTTCTATTTGACCTGAATACATAGCAGATTTATCTAAATTATTTCTGATAATATCATGCGTTTGCGCGGTAGTTCTAGTAATATAACAATTTATTTGAGGGACTTGAACATTAATAGTTAATTCAGAAAAGGGACGTGGAATTTTATCACCGGGTTGAGATTCAACTTTACTATAATCAATGGTGCGTCCGTCAAGCCGCGGCGGCGTACCTGTTTTTAACCTTCCAAGCTTAAACCCTATTTTTTTTAACGTACTAGATAATCCATAAGATGGCTCTTCATCGATTCTACCGGCCGGAATTTTTTCCTGCCCTATGTGAATAAGACCCGATAAAAATGTTCCTGTGGTTAATATAACTTTTTGACATAGAATTTTTGTACCGTCTTTTAAAATGACGGCTTGCACTTTCTCATCCTTAGTTTCAATATTCTCTACCGAACTATAGAGTAAAGTTAAGTTTTCATGATCGGTTAATGCAGAGTACATAGCTTTTTTATAAAGCTTGCGATCAGCCTGAGCGCGAGGCCCCCACACCGCCGGTCCTTTGCTTTCATTTAGCATTTTGTAATGTATACCGGCTTGATCTATAATACGCGCCATTAAGCCGTCAAGAGCATCGATTTCTTTAACTAGAGTACCTTTTGCGATCCCGCCGATCGCAGGGTTACACGACATTTCACCGAGATTTTCCGCCTTTAACGTAATTAAAAGCGTATTAACTCCAAGACGAGCGGAAGCAGAAGCCGCTTCTACGCCTGCATGACCTGCACCGATAACTATTACTTTATATTCAAGCACTATATCAATTCCCAAATTAATTAACAGAAGTGATTTGATTGGCGAACCTTCGTACGCCTAAACTTAATAGGTGAGGTTGCTAAGTTCCATGAAAAATCGCTTCTGCATACGTTAATTTTGGAACTTGATATACGTGAAGTATTTCGATAATTTCATTTTTATTTTGAAGGATGAGCTAGCTACGCTTACTTAATAAGTGAGCATGCGAGCCTCTAATAAAATGAAAAAACAATTCTTGAAACTATTCTCAAAAGGCGAGCGGTATATTAATTATTCTATAATTTCATTTTTAGCAAAGAAAAATTTTATTTCTCTTTTAGCACTATCTTGATTATCAGAACCATGAACACTATTAGCTTCAATTGATTCACCGAAATCTTTCCTAACGGTGCCGGTTTCCGCCTCATTTGGATTAGTAGCTCCCATTATCTTACGATTTAAAGTAATAGCATTACTTCCTTTAAGGACTTGCAGCACTACCGGACCGGAAGTAATATATTCAACTAAGCTATTAAAAAACGGTCTTGCTCTATGTTCATCGTAAAAACACTCAGCTTGATATTTTGTTAAAATAGTCATCTTCTGCGCTACAATTTTTAAACCGGCTTTTTCTAAATAAGCGTTGAGTTGTCCGGTTAAATTTCTTTTTGTAGCATCCGGTTTAATCATTGAAAAAGTATATTCGATTGTCATTATTAACCTTTTTTAGTTTATTAAAATTTTATTAGATTTTTTTTGAGCTATTAGCAGAATGATTCCATGTTAAAGCAAACAAACACGCTCCTAAAAAGGCCGATATACTAAAAAATATAAATACACCGTCCCAGCCCCAGTTATCGCTTATCCATCCGACACCTACACCGGCGATTGCCGCTCCTAGATAGCCAAACAAACCGGAAAAGCCGTTAGCGGTGCCGACAGCTTGCCGAGTACTAAAATCAGCGGCGGCAACTCCTACTAATAACTGAGGACCGGAGACAAAGAAACCGATTAAAGCAAGAATCACGATACTTAATATTTCACTTTGCATAGGCACCCGCCAAAATAAAATAAGCGCAATACTAAGAATCAACATATATATTGCCCCGACAGGACCGCGACGTCCTTGAAATAATTTATCGGACATTGAACCGGCAATAATAGCCCCGGGTATTCCAACTACCTCATAAAAACCTATCTGCCACCCTGCATTTGCAAGACTTATATTTTTTAACTGCAATAAAAATGTCGGCGCCCAATAAATTATCCCCGAACGTATGATATAAACAAACATATTTGCCAAGCAAACATACCAAATTAATTTGTTACCGAATACCATTTTAAGTAAGGCAGGGGTTAACAAACGTTCATAATCATTTAATGTTTGAATTTCACATTCCTTATACTCTTCAACCGTCGGAAGCCCTACTTCTTTCGGAGAGTTGCGCAAACGATTAAATAAAAATAACGAAACTAGACAGGCAATTATTCCCGGCACGAAAAATGCTGCCCTCCAACCGTAACTTTCAACTAAATAACCGCAAATTACCATTGCAAGGGCGCCGCCTATTTGATTAGAAGTAGCACCTAAGGCCCATTTAGTTCCAAGCTCTTTGGGCGCAAACCAATGCGTTAACATGCGCGTTGCCGGAGGCCAACCCATTGATTGAAACCAACTGCATACAATCCATAAAATACCGATTACTATTAAGGAATCGGAAAAACCTAAGCCTATAGTAATAATACCCACGACTAAAAGCCCGGACACCATAAATATACGAGCGTTAGCCCTGTCACTAATAAAACCGTTACAAAACTTACTAACACCGTAAGTTATAGAGGACGTTGTTAATATCCAACCGATTTGAGTTTTTGTAACACCGAAATAATTTATTAAGGCAGGCGTTGCTATACTAAAATTTTGTCGACAAAAATAAAAAGTTGCATAACCGATAATGATAGAATACAAAATTCTCACACGCCAGTTATTATAGTTCTTCACGAACGGTGTTCTTTGGTTTTTAGCTTTAGACTTCGTATTCATGTTATGCAACTTAAATTAAAAAAGAAAAACATTATTCTGAGCGACTGTAAGCTTTGTTACCTGACTCAAATTTTCGATGTCATTCCCGCGCAGGCGGGAATCTAGAAAAAACACTTAAAATAATTATATAAAAATTTACTATATAATTCGCTTAAACATTTTCTAGATTGCCGCGCTCCTTACAGTCGCGGCGTTATCGCATGGCTCGAATTTTTGCAAAGTGTTTCGGTGTCATACCGTGACTTGATCCACTAGTGTACGAACGTTTAAATAAAGAGGTAAAAATTCTGTCATTCCGTGGCTACGACCACTTCAGTCCAGCTTATAATATCATAAAAAGATTCTAAAATAAGTCTAATATGGCTTTATTTTCCTGGATGCCGTGATCAAGTCACGGCATGACACAGCCTTTTTTCAACGTTCGTACAGTAGTGGACTTGATCACGGTATCCGGAAAAAATTTTAATACAAAAACTGGATGCCGTGGTCAAGCCGGCTTTGTTGCATGGCTCTAAAAAAGTGCCGTGTCATTCCCGTGAAAACGGGAATCTAGAAAATCATAGTCATCCTGAATTTATTTCAGGATCTTTTTCAATAGATGCTGAACAAGTTCAGCATGACAAAGACTAGATTGCTACGTCGGCACTTTGTGCCTCCTCGCAATGACGATTCCGGTAGCCATGCAACAACGCCTATAGTCGCTGAACTCAGACGCTTGAGTTATCCACGCAACAATGGATTCCCGCCGCAGTTAGCAAACGACACCAAAACGTAATAGCCTATTTCGTCGTTACTAAAGCTTGATATTGCTTATTTAACCCTTTAACCGCATATAGCCATAATATTACTATCACGAAAAATATAGAGGCAAAAAACGGTGTTGCTTCAACAAAACCAAAAGCCGGAAATAAAATAAAGAAAGTCGATTGAATAATCGCCCCTCCCGATTTACCGAGCCTACCGCCTATAACCTCAACGGCAGCTTGCCCTTTTACTCTTAAATCTTTATCAAGCGGTATATATGCCATATTTTTAGTGGCGTCAAATAACGAATATTTCACCCCTTTACTCAAAACATTTTGAATCATACCGATTGTAACGGCTAATACAAGCGGTCCCGAAGCCAATACACCGGTGAGGTGCCTAGCAATAACGCTGTCGAAGAAAATAAAAACAAAGAAAGCAATACCGGTAATCAACATCATTAAAGGCGTTATAATTGCTGCCGTCATCCACGATACTTTCCTTAAAATATTACTTCCTATAATCATGAAAGCAATTGCCGCCCACCCTTGATAAGCCTGAAACTGTCCCATATACATCGTATAGGCTTCTTTTGTCGGATATAATTGGTGAACTTTTGATTTCCAAACACCTTCTACAAGATTTACCGAAATACCGTAAACGATCAGCAATAAAGCAATAAAACCTATATATTTAGAGGCAAAAATCATTTTAAAACTTTCGATTAACGACAATTTTGCTTTATTTTTCTTCTCTTTGACAAGAGACGGATCGTAAAGCCTTGGATCGGTAAGAACGTTTTTATTCATCCACCTATATAATAATAGAATAACTACACTACTTGTTATCATAATGATAAATAACGGCGTAAATTTTAAATGCTCGGCAACTATCTGAGTTTTTTCATTTAAAAAATAGCCGATAATCACAGAAGTAACAGGCAACGCTAAATTAGCAAGTAACCCGAACATTGAATAAAATCGCTTTGCTTCTTCAGTTTTAGTAATTTGGTTAGCAAATTGCCAAAATAGTAAGCTTAACATTAAAGTACCCCAAAGTTCCGACATCGCATAAAAAGATGCAAAACTCCACTTACCGATTATTCTAATAAACCATTTAAAATTTGGGTAGCTGCTACTTAAAGAAGCTATATATTCAGGATCGGGATGAATTAAATCAGGATACGGATATAAAACAAAAGCAAACAGCACAAAATATACCAAAAAGAATGATGTCACGGTATAAAAAACATTTTCCGGTTTTAGAATATCACAGAGTTTGACGTAGATTATCATGGCAAGCACTGCCGACGGTAAAACTATATAAGTTTTTAAGAAACTTATTGATTCAGGTCCGATAGCGGTTACTACAAAACCGTCTTTAATTGACCTAAGCGTTGAATAGTTTAATAAAATACAAAACATCATAAAAGCCATCGGCAAGAATTTTTTGTTTTCGTGCCACTCAATCGGCCAAATTATTTTTCTAAGCTCCGAAACGTAATCGTCACTTTTTTTGGCATCACTTTTTACGGTATTCATAAGCTTAAATTTTCCTCTTAAATTCCCTGTTAAAATCGATCAGTATTATACTGATATATGTTAAAAAAGTCAATTCCAATCATTACTTACCGGTAAATTGCAATATTAATATTACCCACGAATTCTTACGTATAATTTTTTTAGGCTCAAACCCTATTGATTGATAAGCATTTTTAACCTCGAATAGTTGATAATCAAGAAAGCCGGACAATATAAGATGCCCTTTTGCTTCAATCATTAATCCGATTTGACTTGATAATTCAATTAACGGCGATGCTAAAATATTACCGATAATTAAGTCGAACTTAGTATTTTTCTGTTTAGAAAGTAAAATTTTATCTTCGCTATTTTTATAAAAAATTACGTTAGAGTTATTAAATTTAGCATTTTCCCCGGCTATTTCTACTGCTATTTTATCGATATCACAGGCAAAAATTTGTGCTTTCGACCAAAGTTTTTCGGCTGCAAAAGATAATATTCCCGTACCGGTACCGATATCTAATATTTTATGTATACTCAAATCATTTGAGTATATATCGGCTAAATCTTCTATGGCTTCAAGGCACCCTAAAGTAGTTTCATGCTGACCTGTGCCGAAAGCCCTTGAAGCCTCAATAAGTAGTAAGATTTTATCTTTAGGACATTTATCTAAATGTAACTTTGTGCTAATAAAAAAATGTTTGGTTTCTATTGGGGTCAATTGACTTTGATAAAATGCTACCCAATCCTTATCCTCAATTCTTTCTAGGTAAATATCCTTGATAATTTCAAGATTATTATATTTTGCTAATTCTTGAATTTGTTTTTTTAATAGTGACAAATTAGGTTTGTGATTATAATAAGCCTCAAAATTCCAAATATCGTCAGACTTTGATTCGATAGTATCGGATTTGATTTCACACATCGACGTAGCGCTAGCTTTTTCTGCAAAAAATTCTTCAAAAATTTCAATATCGCGATATTTAATGTTAAAAAAAACTTTGAAAGTATCTTTTAATTGACTATATGATGTAATCATGGTGTATTATTAATTATTCTTAAAGTATAACCGTATACTCGTTGTCTTTCAAGAATTGTTTTTTCATTTTATCAGGGGATTCACGTGCCGTTATTTAATAGATGGCTATTAAGTATAGGCTGCGCTCGTTCACCCTTCAAAATAAAATCCAATTCTCGAAATACTTAGAGTATGCTTTTAAATTTTTGCAATTTTTTAAATATTATAAAGAGATTTATATGATTAAAAACAAAGCCGTAAGTATCACTATTTTGGCAATATTATTATCAAACGTAAATAGTTTTGCCGAGATGCCTAATTCTACACTGCCGAAAACAGATTTAACAAAAGCAGATTCAGCGAAGGCGTCGGCAAATAACGCCGATACATCACAAAAAATAATAGATGATTTTCAGGCTTATGCAGGTAGTATTAAGCCGGGAATACGCGAAGAAATAAGAAAATATAGGGAAGAAATAGTTGCGATTAACAAGAAAAAACGTGATTTATATGATAGCTTATCACAAGAAGCACAAAGTTTTTTAACCGAACAACAAAAATATAAGAAAAAAATCTCAATTTCAAAAGAAAATCAAGCAAATAGCTCTTCCTCGGATAAGTTAGATAAAGACCAACCGAAATAATGGCTTTGGTAGTTAAAATTGCGGTTCTCGTGTGGATAACTTAATCGTCATCAAGTTAACCATACGGCGTTGCATGGCGCAAATTTTCGATGTCATTCTAGCTAAAGGCGGGAATCCGGATTTTTCTTTGTCATGCTGGACTTGTTTCAGCATCTCTTGCAAAAGATCCTGAAATAAATTCAGGATGACTATTATTTTCTAGATTGCCGCGCTCCTTGCAGTCGCTCGCAATGACGATTATGGTAACCACGCAACAACGCCTCTTCGCGGGAATGACATACTGCTGCTTTTATCGAGCCACGCAACAACGCAACCATACCGAAAAATACCGAACATATGCTTTACAAAAAATTTCAAAATAATATTAGCGATTTAATCGATAATTTTCCTTTCTCCAAAATTGCTATTGCCGTTTCCGGCGGTGCCGATTCAACAACTCTTTTATATCTTACTAGCTTCTGGGCAAAAAAGAATAATATTAAATTATTTGTTATATCCGTCGATCATAATTTAAGAAAACAATCAAAATTAGAAAATGACTATGTAAAAGAAATAAGCGATAAGCTAGGGCATCCTCATTATCAATTACATTTTGATCATCAAAATAATTTTTCTAATTTGCAAGAAAGAGCAAGAGAAGGACGCTACGAGTTAATGACCGATTTATGTCACAAACTCGATATATTAATTCTTTTAACAGCTCACCATGAGGATGATTATGTTGAAAATTTTTGTATAAGATTAGAACGTAAAAGCGGTATATTCGGTTTAAGCAGTAATAATATTAACTGGTATAATAATATCCAAATAGCACGACCTTTATTTAACGTCCCGAAAAGTGAACTGATTAGTTATTTAATTGCTAATAATATTAAATGGTTTGAAGACGAGTCTAATTTATCGGACAAATATCAACGTAACGTTATTAGGAAAAAACTTGCACAAGAAAAAGAATATATTAAAACCGATATACAGCTAAGACAGGTTGAAACTAATGAACTACTAGAAAGTAAATTTAAACCTGAGCTAATTGCTGCAATAGCAGAATCGGTAAAAATTTATGAATTCGGTTTTGCCTGTTTAAACTTGCTAGAATTTGCTAAATTTTCTTTTGAAGTAAGAGTACAATTAATTAGTTTTTTACTTATAATAATCAGCGGCAATAAAAATAGCACACGTTTTTATTCGATAGCACCGATATTAACTTTGATTGAAAAGGCTACGAAATTAAAAAAAACCCTACATGGTTGCATCATTAAACGAATAGAAAATAATTTACTGATATACCGAGAATTCGGCAAAAAACTTCCAAGCAATATAACATTACAAAATAAATCTGTTATTTGGGATAATAGATTTCATATTACAAAAAACATAAAAATACGTGAAAGGGCGAGCAACGATATAGGCGAGGAGGGATTATTTGAATATGTAACTAATTTAACACTGAAAGATTACAGTGCGATAAAAAAATATTTAGATATTAAATTACTAAAAGATTTAACTTTTGGAAACCACATAGCAATTTTATTTACCCTGCCGGTAATTAAAATACTTGAAAAAGTTATAGCAATGCCTCATATATCATATTATGATAACGAGAGAAAAATTTTTAACGTTTCTTTTAATCCGAGTTTTATATCACGTTTTACACATTTTTGTTAGGTTTTATATATAATGAATAATCAAGGTAAAAATATTTTAATCTGGGCAGTAATTTTTATTTTTACAATATTGCTTTTTAATGTTTTTCAGTCAGATAGCTTAATGGGCAGCAAAAACCATATTACTTTCTCGGATTTTCTAGCAAGAATTGATGAAAAAACTATTAGTTCGGTAAAAATTCAAGGTAGAGTAATCGAAGGTATCTCTTCCGACGGTTCTTCCTTTACTACTTACGCACCCGATTATCCGGATTTAATAAATCGTCTTAATAATAATGAAGTAAGTATTGAGGTCGTACCTCCCGATACAAAAATGCATTCTTTACTAGGTATTTTTATTTCTTGGTTCCCGATGTTACTGTTAATCGGCGTTTGGGTTTTCTTTATGCGCCAAATGCATAGCGGCGGTAAAGCAATGGGTTTCGGTAAATCTAAAGCTAAATTATTATCGGATAAAGGACAAAAGATTACCTTTAAGGACGTAGCCGGTATTGATGAGGCAAAAGAAGAATTAACGGAAATTGTTGATTTTTTAAGAGATCCCGGTAAGTTTCAAAAAATCGGCGGTAAAATTCCGAAAGGGTGTTTACTAATAGGTCCGCCGGGAACCGGAAAAACTCTTTTGGCGAGAGCAATAGCAGGTGAGGCTAACGTACCGTTTTTTAGCATATCAGGCTCTGATTTTGTTGAAATGTTTGTCGGCGTCGGTGCAAGCCGTGTACGCGACATGTTTGAGCAAGGTAAACGTAATGCACCTTGCATTATTTTTATCGATGAGATTGATGCGGTAGGTCGCCATAGAGGTATCGGCATGGGCGGCGGTAATGATGAGCGTGAGCAAACGCTTAACCAAATGCTAGTTGAAATGGATGGATTTGAAACAAATGAGGGTGTTGTTATTATCGCGGCCACTAACCGCCCTGACGTCCTTGATCGAGCATTATTACGTCCCGGTAGATTTGATCGTCAAATTGTAGTATCTAACCCCGATATTAATGGGCGAGAACAAATTTTAAAGGTACATTTGAAAAAAGTAAAATGTAATAGCAATATATTACCTAGAATTATTGCCCGCGGTACTCCCGGATTTTCCGGTGCGCAACTTGCTAATTTAGTTAATGAAGCTGCATTACTTGCCGCAAGGCGAGATAAGAAAGAAGTAGATATGAGTGATTTGGAGGAAGCAAGAGATAAAGTATTAATGGGAGTTGAACATCACTCAATGATACGATCTGACGAAGAAAAAAAACGAACGGCATACCATGAAGCAGGGCATGCAATTGTAGGGCTTTATTCTTCCGCTTCTCATCCTATTCACAAAGCTACTATTATTCCGAGAGGCAGAGCGCTTGGGATGGTCGAAAGATTACCGGAAACAGACCAATATTCTGAAAGCCGAGAGCAATTAGAATCAGATATAGCCGTTTCTATGGGTGGAAGAGTAGCGGAAGAAATTATTTACGGCAGAAATAAAGTTACTTCCGGTGCTTCGGCAGATATAAAAGGAGCTACGCAGGTAGCTAGAGCTATGGTTACACAATTAGGATTAAGCGATCTAGTCGGACCGATATTCCATGGTTCAGCCGGTGACGATATATACGGTAGACAAAATACTAGCGAAAGGTCGGAAGCTACTGCGGATTTAATTGATGCAGAGGTAAAAAGAATTATTACGGAAGGATATGATTTTGCTAAAAATATTTTAACCAAGCATATTGATCAACTTCATATACTTGCAAATGCTTTAGTAGAATATGAAACATTATCCGGTCAGCAAATTAAAAATTTGCTTAGTAATAGACCTTTAGACGCTGAGGAAGAAAATACTTTTCCGCTAACTCCTTCTCCTGTTATTAAGGTAGATAAGGAAAAATCTGCTAGTAAAACAAAAGCAAATAATACTAAAACCGAGGATAAAAAGCCTGCTTGAAAAGGGCGTCATTGCGAGGAGGCAATGCCGGCGTGGATACCCAAAACGTCATTGCGAGGAGGTGCTTTAGCACCGACGCGGCAATCAAGTATAAACATATTTTTATGCTAAACTTGCCATCTATATAAATTTTTTGGCATTCTAATTTAAATCCCTCATTACATTCGGGATAGCCTGGATTGCCACGTCGGTACTTTGTGCCTCCTCGCAATGACGAGTTTTTTTATTAATTTTCGAGCCATGCAACAAGGCTTTTGGTCGCTCAATGACGCTTCCGGTATTCACGCAATAATGCCATGGGTGTTGTTGCATAGCTCGAATTTTCGATGTCATTCTAGCTAAAGGCGGGAATCCAGACTTTCCTTTGTCATGCTGAACTTGTTTCAGCATCTCTTAAATAGTAGATCCTGAAATAAATTCAGGATGACTATTTTGTCTAGATTCCCGCCTTTAGGGCGTTGTTGCATGGCTACCGGAATCGTCATTGCGAGGAGGCATTTATGCCGACGTGGCAATCCAGTTAAACATATTTTTATACTAAACTTGTTTAGTATTCTAATTAAATCCCTCATTACATTCGGGATAGCCTGGATTGCCGCAGCCACTTCGTGGCTTCGCAATGACGAGTTTTTTATTAATTTTCGAGCCATGCAACAACGCCCGCCTTTAGCTAGAATGACATCGAGGGCGTTGACTATCCACACGAATAAATCTATATTTAAAAGGTAATTATGGCAGAGTTAAGATTACCGCCGAATTCTGTTGTACGAGGCGGCAAAGTGCATAAAGCAACTGCTACGGCAAAACAGCCGCGCACAGTTAAAATTTACCGATACGATCCGGATTCAGGTCAGAATCCGAGTATGGACAGTTATGAGATAGATTTAACCAAAACCGGTCCGATGGTTTTAGATATCTTAATAAAAATCAAAAATGAAATAGATTCTACTTTAACATTTAGGCGTTCTTGTCGAGAAGGAATTTGCGGCAGTTGCGCTATGAATATAGACGGGACCAATACTTTAGCTTGCATCAAGCCGATAGAAGACATATCAGGTGATATTAAGATCTATCCGCTTCCTCATATGAAAGTGGTTAAAGATTTAGTGGCGGACATGTCGCATTTTTATGCCCAATATGAATCTATAGAACCGTGGCTTAAAGCTGATAGCCCGCCTCCTTCCAATAGCGAACGGTTACAATCTCTGAAAGAACGAGAGAAACTTGACGGCTTATATGAATGTATATTATGCGCCTGTTGCTCTACTGCTTGCCCTAGCTATTGGTGGAACGGCGATAAATATTTAGGTCCGGCTATTCTACTCCAAGCTTATAGATGGATTGCTGATTCTAGAGACGATCATACCGGTGAGCGACTTGACGATTTAGAAGACCCGTTTAAACTTTACCGCTGTCATACAATTATGAATTGTACAAAAACCTGCCCGAAAGGCTTAAACCCCGCTAAAGCCATTGCAGAAATAAAAAGTTTGATTGTAGAGCGTCATGGCGTGTAGTTTTAGGCGTTGTTGCATGGCTCGAAAAAGTGCCGTATGTCATTCCCGCTTTTAGCTAGAATGACACCGAAAACGTTTTTAACCATCCATGCAACAACACCGGATAGGTTCTTGCGTGGATACCCCAAACGTCATTGCGAGGAGGCACAAAGTGCCGACGCGGCAATCCAGGCTATCTCGAATGTAATGAGGGATTTAAATTAGAATGCCAAAAAAGTTTATAAGACGGCAAGTTTAGCATACCTGGATTGCTACGTCGCCTACGGCTCCTCGCAATGACGGACTTTATAGACCTTTATCACTTAAGTTGACACCCATACGCCTTTAGCTAGAATGACATATTAGAAGTTAATCAAAGATGCTAAACTTATGTCTCTGCAACAACATCAATAACTAATTATATTTATTATCGGGATTTTTAATTTGATTATTCATTAGATTTTTAGCAATATCACTATCTAAAAAGTCGGTACTTTTTGATGATTGAAAATAAGCTAAAACTAATTCTATTACTTGGTCACAAAATTCGATTTGTAAAGTTTGACTTGCTTGGTTTTTCTGATTTTCGATTAACTTAACAACTTCTATTTTTTTACGTTCTAAAAATTCTTCAATTTCCTTATTTTTTTCTTTAACTATTTCTTCGGTATGTTTTTGCCCTTCTTGCAGCATTTGATTACGTAAAACTTCTAATATTTCTAGTTGTTTCCTAGTTTGCTCAAATAACAAAACAGCATCATCTTTTAGCTTTTCGGCTTTTAAAACTTTTTCCTGAACTTCTAAAATTTTTGCATCTAAGGAGTTCAAAATCACTTTTTTTATCGGTCGGTAAAGTAAATATAAAAAAAGTATAAAACTAATCGCAAGCCAAAAGCTTTCATCTAGAAAATGCATATATTATTTTTTCTTTAGTAAATTTATATCAGCTTGCTTACCGGTAATTTTTTTAATTATATTAGCAGCTAAACTTGCCACGGCGTCGTTTTCATTAGACCAAAAGACTTTATTTGCTATATTTATATCTTCAAGATTTTGTTTTATCTGCTGTTTTAACTCTTTTTCCATATTAGTTTTTTTTACCAAAAAAGCAGCTTCCAAGGAATTTATAGCCTCTTTTTTCAGATATGCTATATCGTCTGATATCTTAGTTAATTCTTCATTATAATGCTTATTTAATTCTTCAGCTTCTAGCGTTAATTTGTCCGCTTGCTCTACATTATCTTGAATATTTGTTTGTCTATTATTTAAAATTTTCTCAGCAACAGGCACTATAAACTTATAAGCAACAATATATAGCAAACTGAAAGTAACAATTAGCCAAAAAATTTGTGAATAATAGTTAGTAAGATCAAATTGCGGCATGTGTTGCTCGTAAATGAAGGATTGGTTTTAAGTGAAATCCGTCATTGCGAAGCCACAAAGTGGCTGTGGCAATCTAGGCTATCAATGAGGGATTTAATTAGAATACTAAACTTGTTTAATATTCTAATATATTCAACTAGATTGCCACGTCGGGACTACGCCCCTCCTCGCAATGACGTTTTGGTATCCACGTAACAATTATATATCAAGAAAATATCAGTAGCATAGCAATCACGAAAGAAAACAGTCCCATCGCTTCCGCAAGTCCGGCACCGATTAATGCCATTCTTTGGAGTTGTTCGGAAGCCGAAGGGTTTCGAGCTATCGAACTTAGTAGTGAGCTAAATATATTACTCACACCGAGTGCCGCTCCAAACATACCGATAGCCATAAACCCGACACCTATATATTTTAAAGAGATCATATCCATAGAAATTTCCAACTTTAATTAAATAAATATTATACCATAATTTCAGAACTTGATATATGTGAAGTATAGCAAAAAGCATTAAGGTATAGACATTAAATTTCAGAGCGAGCTTGCGCTAGCCGTCAACTAGTACGTGAGCACAAGCGAGTCTTGCAAAATTTAGTGTATAGACCTTAATGATTGAAGCTATATATTAGTGTAAATTAATAGCATCATTAAGATACACACAAGAAAGAATAGTAAAAATATAAGCTTGAAGCACTGCAACAAAAATTTCAAACCCGATTAGCACAACTATAAGAGGTATCGGGATAAATTTCAAGTAAATCATTAGGGAAACCGTAAAGCCGGCTATTACCTTTAATAGGATATGTCCGGCCATCATATTAGCGGCAAGTCGCAATGATAAACTTAGCGGTCTTGCAAGATAAGTAAATAATTCAATTATTATCATTAAGGGAGCAAGCCATAAGGGAGTTCCACGCGGTAAAAAAACGGTCAAAAAATGCAGACCGTAATTATAAAAACCGACAATTGTTACCGTTAAAAAAACCATAATTGCCAAGACAAAAGTTATTGAGATATGGCTAGTAACGGTAAACCCGTAGGGAATCATACCTAGCAAATTGCAAAATAAAATAAATATAAATAAACTGAAAATTAACGGGATGAATTTACGCCCCTTTGCTCCGACATTCTGACTTAGCATACCGGTAACCAAATTATAGATCATTTCAGCACTTGCCTGCAGCCTTGAAGGAATTACTTGTTTTTTTTGTAAAGCTACGTAAAAATAAGTCAAAGCTAAAATAACGGCTAATAGCATATAGCCGCTTGAATTGGTAAAACTAATATCGATACCCGACAATTGGATTTCGATCAACTTTTTTACGTTAAATTGGACTAAAGGACTGTGCGTCATCTTTTATTGGTTATTTTTAATTTTTGCCGAATTATATTAAAGCCGGCAATAATTCCTATTATCATACATAATATAAGAAATAACGGTTTGGAATTAAATAATTTATCGATCGTTATGCCGATAAACACGCCGACCATTGTTCCGGCAACTAAATCTACGCCTATAGTAAATGCATTAATTTCTTGCTTTGACTTTAAATTAGAATTCTCTGTTGCTTTAAATTCTTTTATTCTTTTTTGAATATTTTTTAATTTTTCCTGATCCATTAATTTTTTGACCGCTATTTCCTAGGTCACTAAATTTTAACTTCATCTTTCTCTAAAGCTTTATCTATAGCCACCGAAATATTATTAATAGTATATCCTTGCTCAATCTGCACACCGTTAACAAAAAATGACGGGGTACCGATAAATTTTGGAGCTTTTGCTACAAAATTAGTATTAGCAAGCAATATCTCCGTAATTTTATCGTTACTTAAACATTGTTGATAGACTTCAGGAGAAATACCGCCTATTTGCCCGATATTTGTTAACAGGTCACGATATTTATTACTATATGCCCATTTATCTTGCTGCTCTAATATTACTTTATGAAATTGTAAAAAGCTATCTATATCACCTTTGCAACGAGCTAAAATTGCTGCATCCAAATCTTGTTTATTACTAATAAATTCCCGAATAACATAAGCTATTTTATTAGTATCAATATATTTTTTCTTAATTTCCGGAAAAGCTGCCGTGTGGTAATAAGCACAATGCGGGCAAGTAGGAGAAAAATATTCTACCATAACCACTTTTGATTCTTTATTTCCAAGAACGATATCGTTTTTGCCTACGTTAAAAGTTACGGAAGATTCTATCAAGGCAGCGCTAGAATTTGTTACCGTTTCATTTTTTTGCTTATCTTGCTCTTGCACCGCCGAATCTTGATTAATATTTTCTTCAGGCACAACCGTTTCCGCCCGGTTTTCTTCTAAGTTAGTTTGCACGGTTATAGACTCGGTGCCGGTAGGATTTTCTGTTTCTTCTAATAGGGCGTCGTTATTTTCTGTTACGACTTGCTCCGGTTTTTCCTCTTGATCTTTTACTTTGTCTTCAGAACAAGAGCTTAAAAACAATAAAAATATTATCGCAATAAAAATATTATACATGATATTTATTTTTTAATTAATATTAGTTTTAGTTAATGCAAATCGGTATTGTTAGGCGTTGTTGCAATGACGATTCTAGTATCCACGCAACAACGTCTTCTCACCTACACGGACTTAACATCCGAAATGTTTGACTAAATCAGACTATTTAACCTTACATTATTAATAAAACACAATAGGATTTTATTAATGTAATTACAATAATAAATAAACTTCTGTATAAAATTAATTTTTTCTTTGTTAGCACCGATATCTTGTAAATACCTTCGGAAGCCGCATTATAATAGTAAAACTTAGTTCTTTCTAACTATAGTAAAATGTGCTATACTAAGTTTTAGCCATTTACCTAGGATAGTCTAAATATTTTACGGAGGAATTAAAAATATGTCAACGCAATCTGAGTTTAAAATAGGACAAAGAATTGTATACCCGGCTCACGGAGTAGGAGAAATAATAAATATAGAATTTCATACTTTAGCCGGTACGGAAATTAAAGTTTACGTAATTTCTTTCCCGCAAGATAAAATGACGCTAAAAGTTCCTGTTAGCAGAGCGGTCGTTGTCGGTCTTAGAGCGGTTGCAAGCAAAAAAGATCTCGATGTAATATATTCCACCCTGCAAGGTAAAGCTAAACAAGGCAATAGAATGTGGAGTAGAAGAGCACAAGAATATGAAAGTAAAATTAACTCCGGAAATATTGTTGCTGTTGCCGAAGTATTGCGTGATCTCCACAAAAATGTCGATAATGATCGTTCTTACAGTGAAAGAACCCTTTACGAATCTGCATTAAATAGACTCGCCGGTGAGCTGGCTATTCTTGAAAATATAAACCCCGCCGAGGCAATTAATAAATTAGTAGAAGTATTGCGTGAGAAGCTGGTAGCGTAGAGGTAAAGCTACTCAAACGTCAGTACTGTTGCGTGGATCGATAAAAGCAGCAGTATGTCATTCCTGCTTTAGGTGCGGAATCCAGGCTTTCTAGCTTTGTCATGCTGAACTTGTTTCAGCATCCTTTTAGTAGATCCTGAAATAAATTCAGGATGACTTTTTTGTTTTTTCTGGATTCCCGCGCAGGGGCGTTGTTGCATGGCTCGAAAATTAATAAAAAACCCGTCATTGCGAAGCCACGAAGTGGCTGCGGCAATCCAGGCTATCCCGAATGTAATGAGGGATTTAATTAGAATACTAAACAAGTTTAGTATAAAAATATGTTTATACTTGATTGCCACGTCGGCATAAATGCCTCCTCGCAATGACGATTCTGGTAGCCATGCAACAACGCCCCGCGCAGGCGGGAATGACATAGGAAGTAACGAGAATAACATCTTCTTTGAGAAACTCCTAATCCATACAACAACTCCATTATGCTAAACCACGAAACATTACTAAATAACGAAGAAGAGTCTAAAAATTTTGCTAAAATTTTAGCTCAAAAATTAAGTGCAGGTAGCGTTGTGCTATTTACCGGTGATCTCGGTTCCGGCAAAACCTTTCTATGCAGGGAAATTATTAAATATTTTTGCGGTTCTAATACCGAAATTATTAGCCCGACTTTCAATATTCTCCAAACTTATCAAGCGACAAATTTTACGATCTATCACTTTGATCTTTACCGATTAAAATCACCGGCAGAAATTTATGAACTCGGTATAGAAGATGCCTTGCAGGGCAATTTATGCCTAATAGAATGGCCTGAAATAATTGAGCATTTACTCCCTAAATCCCTAGTTAGGATTAACCTACAAATAACTCAAGATAATAAACGCCGCTGTATAGTTAATCATTAGTCTATCCTAAATGTTCTACTTCATAAAATTCATAAAAAATTTCATCATCATTATTATTTAAAATTACGGCTTCATCTATCTTTTCTTGAATTGTATTAACATCTAACCAGGCCCATTGCTGACCGCCTTGGTATGGTAAGGGGTTATTTATATTTAAAGGGGCCGGCTGAGGATTTTCAGCAGCGTCCGAATCATCGACTCGCTCCCCAATGCCACCAACTTGCCGATCATCATCTTTACAAGGAAAATATTTTTCTATTATTGCGGGTGTTTCTAATTTTCTAAGGGTAATTTTTCCAGAATTCCAATCCTTAGGGGTTCTAAAGTCTTCATAGCTTGCTTTAACAAAGCTATTATCCGGTTCGCGGACTTTTATATCTAATTGCTTAGTGGTCAAAATTTGTAATTCTATATCATTTTGTTCTGTTTTATTATTTTTTTCAATCGCTGTTAAATCTTTTGCCTTCTGATAATGCTGTCTAGCGAATTGGGTTTGCCCTTTCTGAACTGCATGGGCTGCATGATAACCTTGGAATATTTTAAGGAGTATATTTATTTTATTGTTATTATTTTCTGTTAATTCTTCTAAGAGTAAAAAGCAATTCTCTACTCCCGTCTCATAATCAATGGCGTCATAATATTTTATTGCATCGACTAGTGCCTCTCCATTTTTTAATTTACATAATAAATTACCTAATGCTTTATATATTTTAAAAAACTCACAATTATCGTGGATAGAGTTGTAAAAACTTAATGCCGCCTCCTTTAAATATTTATTTTTTTGCTCTTGCTCTTCCGAATTAACCATCTTCTCTGCTTTTTCAACGTTTCTTAACCCTATATTATAATGGGCTTCACTTAAATTCTTTTTTATTCCCCCCTCATTTATATTTGTAAGCTTCTGATATTTTGCTATCCAATGCAAGGCTTCTTGATAATACTCTAAGGGATGATACGGCTTTAGCTTAATACATTTAATGGCCGGGATAAGCATTTTTTCTATAGTAAGCCTAATATCTTCTACTATTTTCTCAAATGGATTTACCGGCACTCTTTCGGCTAATTTTTCAAAAATTTTTAGAAAATCGGCTTGCTGCTCTAAAATGTGGATATAATTATCCATTTGATTTTTTTCATTACCAAAAAAACCTTTTATAACCTTTAAATATTGAATTAAAATATTCACTTCATCTTTATTATCCTTAGCAATACTTACCTCTCTAAGCTTTATTATTTCCTTTAACGCCGGAAAATAAGATTTTTCACCTACAGCCTCATTATTTCCATATAAAATAGGCATAGAAAAGCAATCTTTTAAAAGAGGCTCATATTTAGAAAATGCTGTTGTCTCCAATTTGTGATGTAAGTCAAGATGATATAAAGACTTATAAGGATTAGTTAAGTTTGCAAAGTTACTATTAAAAAAATTTAATATAATTTTGCCTATTATAAAAATATTATCATTTTCAGGAATTAGTCCTTGCGGTTTTGTGAAGTCTAGCCTAGGAAAATCTCCGGCAAGTTTTATATTTCTTAAATGTGTTAATTTTTGGTTAAGCTCTTCATCTTCGAGGTATTCTAGGGCTTTGTCTTTACAATCAAAAATATTCCAAGCTCTATTTTCCCAACTAGCAAAAATAGTTGTTAGTGATACATAAATATCTGTTACTGATTCGTTAAAATTCCTTATTTCTAATAAAGTTTTTACCCCTTCCTCTTTTATCCCTTTGTTATCTCCGAGATGTACTATTTTCATAGTTTTGTTAATATTAAATATATCTGCTAAAGTTATTATCTTCTTATCATTTAAATCGGTTCTTGTTAAATTTAGCTGTAAAACTGTTTTATTATTTCTCAGCCAGTTTGCTAACCTTAAAATATTATCACAATCAAAAGATATCCCACTAAGATCAAGCTTATAAATATTAAATAAAGAGAGAGGCAATATTTGGCAACTTTCTATCCCCTTACTCACCCACCTTATATCATCTATCCACTTTGCATTATCTTCAATCCATTCTAAAATAGCACTTACATTAACAAATAAAATATCATTTTTATTATGTATCGGATCAATAACTACTGCAACCTCAGGACGTTCATCGTGTAATATTTCAAATTCTTTAGGTTTCTCTTTATTTATAGCAGTAAAATATTCACTTAACGGTTCATCTAATATTTTCGTGAAATTAAATTCTAAGGGTTCTCCTTCACCCGGATGAGTAGAAAAATACTTCTCTAATATTGTTTTCAAAGGAGGAATAGTAGGTCGCTTTTGTGACGAGAAAAAATAACTAAACCCAAACATAACTATAGCCTTATAAATTGATTATTTATTTTGACCGACTAGCTCAAAAAATTAATCCCCAATAACGCCGGTTTAGGATAAGATTTTCAAAAAATCTTATCCTAATACTGATAGAAATAAGGATAAGTTCTTATCCTAAATTCGTGTCAATATTGCCTGAAAGCATGACCTGAAATAATTGAATATTTGTTGCCTAAACAGCTAGTTAGGATTAACTACGGCTGCCCTACTAGCTCCACATCATCGCCTTCCCTTATCTCTATTTCACCAACATAAAAAGGAGCAAGTGGATTACCGTTAACATCTAAATTATTGTTGACCGGCGGTGGATTTTCAGCAGCAACAGCATTTGCATTATCACCTCCTAACTGCGGATTTTCGACAACAGCATTTGCATTATCACCTCCTTGCTGCGGATTTTCAACAACAGCATTTGCATTATCACCTCCTTGCTGCGGATTTTCGACAACAGCATTTGCATTATCACCTCCTTGCTGCGGATTTTCGACAACAGCATTTGCATTATCACCTCCTTGCTGCGGATTTTCGACAACAGCATTTGCATTATCACCTCCTTGCTGCGGATTTTCGACAACAGCATTTGCATTATCACCTCCTAACTGCGGATTTTCGACAACAGCATTTGCATTATCACCTCCTTGCTGCGGATTTTCGACAACAGCATTTGCATTATCACCTCCTTGCTGCGGATTTTCGACAACAGCATTTGCATTATCACCTCCTTGCTGCCGATTTTCGACAACAGCATTTGCATTATCACCTCCTAGCTGCCGATTTTCGACAACAGCATTTGCATTATCACCTCCTAGCTGCCGATTTTCAACAACAGCATTTGCATTATTACCTCCTAACTGCGGATTTTCGACAGCAGCTAAAGGGGCCGGCGGATTGCCATTGCCGGCTAAATTATTGTTGCCAGGCGGAGGGTTTTCAGCAGCATCGTTATAAGGAAAATATTCTTTTATTATATTATCGATTATTTGTAAGTCTGTTTTAAGTAATTCTTTATTAATTTTTGAAGGATCCCAATCCTTGGCTGTTTTTATTTTTTCATAGCTTGCTTTAATAAATCTATTATCTTGTTTGCCTGCTTCTATATCTACTTGATGACTGTTATGCTTTTTGAATCTTATATCACTTAGTTTTCCCTCATCACTTTCCTCAGCCGCTAATTCTGTTGCTATCTGATAATCCTTTCTACCGGGTTGGGTTTCACCCTTCTCAACTTCATAGTCACCTTGACGTATTTTAAGGTCTATTATTTTAAGGGCTATTTTTTTACATTCAGCAGCAAGTCTTTCTATTTCATCTCCACTAGCTATTATGCCTTTATTATTAAAGGAATGTGCTAAAATATTACAATGCTTTTCTAATGATGCTTTTAAATTGTTAAGGTTATTTTGGAATAATCCTTCTAAGAGTGAAAAGGCCTCCTTTACTCCTGTATCATTATTAATAAGCTTATAATATTTTATCGCATAGTTTAGTGCATCTTCATTTTTTAATTTACACAATAAATCACATAATGCTTTGTATGCTTTATCACGCTCAGGATAATAGTTGATAGAGAGCCCAAACTTTAATCCTGCCTCACTCCAATATTTATTTATCCGGTCTATATTTAGATTTTTATCCCTAATTATATCCTCTAAACTTAATCCCATCTGATTTAAAGCTTGTTCTGTCCTCTCTATAACTTCCTTCTGCTTAATCACATTCACTAAACTTAATCCCTTTTCATTTAAGTCTCTTTCTATTCCTTCTATATTTTCTTTATCCATAATCATCTTATCCATCATCTCTATATTTCCTAACCTTAATTCTATTAGACTTCCATAATGTTTTTCCATTAATTCCATTAATTTCTTCTTCTCAATCAGCTCTTCCAAACTTAATTTCATCATCTGATTTAAAGATTGTTCTAGCTCCTGTATATTTTTTTTATCCCTAACCACATTCTCTAAGCCTAAGCCTAATCCTACCTGACTTAAATCTTTTTCTACCTGTTCTATAATTTCCTTCCGCTTACTAGCCTCGTCTGCATCTTTAACGTATATTAATCCTATTTTATAGTGGATTTTACTTTCCTTCTTGACTATTTTCCCACGCGCGTCATTTGTAAGCGCGTCATTTGTAAGCTCCCGATATTTTGCTATCCAATGCAAGGCTTCCTGATAATACTCTACGGGGTGATGCGGCTTTAGCTTAATACATTTAATGGCCGGAATAAGCATTTCCTCTATAGTCTCACGAATCTCGATAGTTATATCAGTATCTCTGCCCCCAGATATTTTCTTAAATAAATTTGTCGAGTTTATTATGTCGATGTCGCCCAACTTTCCATTGCCTAACTTTTCAAAAAATATTAAAAAATTGGCTTGCTGCTCTAAAATGTGAATATAGTTATTCATTTGATTTTTAAATTCTAATATTTCTGCATCACTTTTTTCATGAATTTTTTCTTTTCCGAAAAAATCTCTTATAATTGTTAAGTATAGAATTAAAATATTCACACTGTTTATAAATCCATTATTTATACCAGCTACTTCTCTGAGCTGTATTATTTCCTTTAACGCCGGAAAATAAGATTTATCCCCCACATCTTCATGATTTTCATGTAAAATAGGCTTAGGAGGCAAGCATGAAGTTAAAAGAGGCGAATATATAGAAAATGCCGTTTCCTCTAATGGGTGATGTAAATTAAGTGAATATGAAGATTTATAAGGATCAGTTAAGTTTGCAAAGTTACTATTAAAAAAATTTAATATAATTTTGCCTATTATAAAAATATTATTACATGTTTGCTGATGTAATTGTTTTACTAATTCTAATGATCCGGGGATAATTGTTAGATATGAATCACCTTCTTTAGTTGCAACAAAATCTAATTTTAAATTCTTCGTATTTACTAAGTTGGAGATTGGGTTGTTATTATCAGTCGGCTTACGAAAAATATTCACGGATTTTTTTAAAAATGTTCCTATATCTTTATGATATTCTTTTTCATTGTTTCTTATATACCTGTCAAGGATAGTTTGTATATGTTTCTCTTCTCTTTTTTCATCCGCATGAGTTACCGTTAACGATACGCTATTTTCTAATTTTTTAATATTCTCCCGCCAAATATTTTCATTTTCATCTTTAAAAATCTCGGCAAACTGCTTAATTAAAGTAGTAATAATAATATCATTCCTATTAGGTGAATCATCAATAGTAAGTAAAAACTTACATAACTTTAATTGCGGCTTAATTGCATTATTAAATGTTTGCCAAATATAATACTGAGCAGTAATTATATGCTCGATACTTTTTACTCCGGTATCTCCGATCCCCGGACACTCAATAATTATATCTCCCCCCGTAAATTTAGTTGGAGTTTTAATGGGACCAAAATTATCCTCCCTTGCTTGGAGATCAACTATTTTAAAAGCCCCGGCAGATTCATCATTCAATATTACTAATTGTTTTCCTGTTAGAAAGCTAGCAAAGATACTTTTACCGGCACGTTCTCCTCCAAAAAGCATCGAAAACTTTTCATAATTTCCTTTTATTTCATTACCTCCACGGATCATTGAATTTAATATTGTTTTAACCGGGCTATTTTCCGGCTCTTGTGAATTTAATATTTCTAATTTGTCTGAAAGTTCTTTATCTCCCATATATTCTATCCGCTCTTTTTCAACGGCTGCTTTAAAAATATTGACTCCTGTTGGTCCCCCACCAATAAAAATCCCTTCTACTGATTTGTTAAATTCTCTTATTTTTAATAAAGTTTTTATCCCTTCTTCTGTTAGGTGGCCGTTATCTCTAAGCTCAACCGTTTTTATTGTTTTATTAGTCCTAAATATTTCCGCTAAAGTTATTGCTTTCTTATTATCTAAACCGATGCTTGTTAACCTCAAATCTATAATTGTGGTATTATTTCTAAGCCAGTTTGCTAACTTTAAAATATGATCATCATTAAAAAAAGTATTAGCAATACTTAGGACATTAATATTAAGTAAAGGATAAATAGAAGGTAATACTTCTCCATCCTCTAACCACTTTATGTCATCACGCCACTTTACGTTTTTTTCAATCCATTCTAGGATAATTTTTGCATCTATAGCTGTTGCGTGATCGTGAGCCCATTTTAGGATAATTTCCGACCGTTCTTTTTGATTTATTGCTTTTTCAATATCAGGCTTAGGAAATGGGGTCTTAGGGGAATAAACAAAACGCATTGGATCCTTATCATCTTCACGACATAATTCTTTATTAAGACTCTTAGTTTCTAATATGTGTCTCAAACTAAATGCTGATAGTTCTTTTTTTAATTTCAATAATTCTTTTTCATCTAATTCTGATAGTGCATTTAATTCCGATAATTCTTTTTCATCTAATTTTACTCGCTCTTTTAATTCTGATAAATTTTTTTTATTTAATTCTAATATTTTTTTTCTATTTATCTTCTCGGAATAATATTCCGTTAATATGGTTGATAGCTTGTTCAAAGAACCGGGAATAGAATAATACTTCCTTAATATCTTTGTCAAAGCAGAAGAATCCAAATCAGTAGAACGATTTTGCGGTGGGGAACTGCTACCAAAAAGACTAGTAGAGAGGTTAATAATAATACTATTTAACAAACTATTGCTGCTGTCGTTATTATTATTGTTGCTGTTGCTGTTGCTGTTGCTGTTATTGTTATTGTTAGGTAACATAACTAATCTATGCCTTATAAATTGATTATTTATTTATTTTGATCAATCAAAATATAAAAGCATTTTTGTCTTATAAGTTGAATAAATAACTAGTTAGGCATCTGATAAAAATTTAACGAACTGTAAATTTGCAACAAAGTTGAGAAGGAAAGGTGATGATTTTAAGGTAGGTTGTCATTCCGTGGCTACGACGGCTGATAAAAGTAGCAGTATGTCATTCTAGCTAAAAGCGGGAATCCAGAAAAAACAAAAAAGTCATCCTGAATTTATTTAAGGCTTTATTTTCCGGATGCCGGGATCAAGCCCCGGATCGACGTATAAATTACCCCCACAAGTAGAGTTTTGGATAGAACTCTACTCAAACGGCTTCACTATGACCATAGTGACGGCTACAACCATACAAACTGTGGGAATCTCGTTAACAAGACGATAAAATTTTTCGGAATGGGTGTTTTTGCCGGTTGCAAAATCTTTACGCCATCTGGCAAGTAACCCATGAAAAATAACTAAAATTACAACTGCTAGCATTTTAACATGAAACCAAACACCTAACGCAACTATTCCGTAAATATAAGCATTTATGATACCGAAAATAAAGGTGCTGATCATGGTCGGATTCATGATAATCCGCATTAACTTTAATTCCATCACTTGCAGCATTTTATCGGCTTCCCCGCCGATTTTTACCTTAGTATGATAAACATACATACGTGGTAAATATAACAACCCTAGCATCCAGCATATCGCGGATATTAGATGAATTGCTTTAAACCATAGATAATAATTTGCCATTTTTCCTATTTAAATCTTTTATAATTATCGGTAAAAGAAGAATATCGGCAAGACTGAAACGGTCATTGCGAGGAGGCAATGGTGTTGTTGCATGGATGGTTAAAAACGCCCTCGGTGTCATTCCCGCGCAGGCGGGAATCCAGAGAAATACTTAAAATAAGTAAAATTATATAATAAATTACTATTTAATTTGCTCATATTAACTTTTTAACTTTCTGGATTCCCGCCTACGCGGGAATGACGCCCTTTTCATGGCAATTTTCGATCCATGCAACAACGCCCCCTCGCAATGACCGTTTCCTTCTTTCTTGCTCTTTCTTCTAATATTATTTCTTACACAAACACATTGTAAATTTGGGGGGACATATTCTTTTACCTTCAGCACTTACTATTAAATTATTACCTTTTTCATCAGCTTTAATATTAATTAATCCTAATACTATTTTTGCTAAGCCATTAATAAAAATTTTATTTACTCTAAGTGTCGGTATGCGAGTATAAGCGATTCCGTATTTATCTGCAATTAATTTATATTCTATATCAAGCTCTACTAAAGTTTCAACATGTTCGGAGACGAAAGCAATAGGCACTATTATTAAATTTTTTTTTACCGTTCCGGCTATCTCTATTTCATCTTCGGTATTGGGTTTTAACCACTCTACCGGTCCTACTTTGCTTTGATAAGTTACTTTATAATCCAAATTATCGATATTTAACTCCTTTACTACCAACCTTACGGTTTCCTCTATTTGCCATTGATAAGGATCGCCTGCCGTTATTATTTTTTCCGGCAAGCCATGTGCCGAAAATATTATACGACAATTATCTTTATCTGCTAAATATTTTTTGATTAATGAAACATGCGCTTTTATGAAATCTGCTTGCCTTGGGTAACAACAAATCGTTTTTATCGGAATATTGCCGTTGAAATTATTTATAAAATCTTTAACCGACGAGCCGGTAGTAGTAGCTGAAAATTGTGGATATAACGGTAATAAAATTATCTCTGACGGCGCATATTTTTCTATTTGCTTAATTACTTCCGTTGATGTCGGTGAAAAATAACGCATAGCTATAAAAATACTAAAATCTTCTTTTATAGTTTTTTGCAGTTCCTTAGTTAAGGCTAATTTCTGCGCTTCCGTTTCAGCTAGTAAAGGCGACTTATTACCGATTAACGAATAGATTTTTTGAGATTTTTTATTTCTCGTGATAGAAATTATTTTAGCGATGACAAAACGCCAAGGGTTCGGCAGGTTAATAATTGCCTTATCGTAAAATAAATTAAATAAAAACGGTTTTACCGATTTTAAACTATCCGGTCCGCCTAAATTGAAAAGAATAATAGCTATTTTTTTTGACATTTATTTACCCGACAAGGTCATTCCCGCATAGATACGGCGTTGTTGCATGGCTCAAATTTTTGATGTCATTCCCCGCGCGGCATTGTTGCGTAGATGGTTAAAATCGCTTAAAATTGTCATACCGTGGCTTGACCCACTACTGTACGAACGTTGAAAAAAGGCTGTGTCATGCCGTGACTTGATCACGGCATCCAGGAAAATAAAGCCATATTAGACTTATTTTAGAATCTTTTTATGATATTATAAGCTGGATTCCGTGGTCGTAGCCACGGAATGACAGAATTTTTACCTCTTTATTTAAACGTTCGTACAGTAGTGGGCTTGACCACGGTATCCAGAAAAAATTAAAAAGCCTAACTGGATGCCGTGGTCAAGCCACGGCATGACAGCGCGGTACTTTTAAAAAATACCCGAAATATAGCAATTTTTGATCCACGCAACAATGCCTTCCCGCGCAGGCGGGAATCCAGAAAATATTTAAGCGAATTATATAGTAAATTTTTATATAATTGTTTATTTTAAGTATTTTTTCTAGATTCCCGCCTTGAGCTAGGAATGACATCGAGAACGTTTTAACTATCCACGCGGGCATTGCCTCCTCGCAATTGTAAGTCTAAAATATGATATAACAAATAAGAGGTCAATATAAAGAAAAAGATTTATAATGACTTTAAGATTAGAAATTCACCCTAACTTTTAAGCTACCTTGTTGGGCAAGATATTTATTTGCAATGTTAGCATTGTAATTAATACCATACTCCATCATTTTATATTTAGCAGTCACACCGCCCCCAACATTAAAGCTAATTTTAGCCTGGTTAATTTTACTGTTCGGGAACGGATTTGTCATGCCGGGTAACCTTGCATCAACGAGCTGTGATTTATCTTTAAAATGACGATGAACAAAACTATATAATTCCGGAGTTAGGATCATATGACCGGTATTGATGTTTTTAGAAGCTCTAAAACCAACTATTCCTTCAACTAAGTCGGAAGTTGCTCCTTTAACCGTTAAATTTTGGAACGAAGTACCTGTCTCAAGATAGCTAGCATCTCTAAATTTAGAATATCTAATACCTATTATCGGTTTTAAGTTTACTGCTTGGGAAGACAAATAATCATATCCTGCCAAAATCTGTCCGGTATAAGAATGCGATCTATGTTTGCCGATCGCCGTTTGATAACTCATTACTCCGCCCGCCAATATCATCGGACGTTGCGAATAATTTTTAACTAAACTATTACTATATAAGGCAATACCGCTAAAGAATAAATTACTATTCGGTAAATCATATAATCCGTATAAAGAGTAAATATCGCTCTTAACTCTACTTTCATCACCGAGCTTATCGTTTTTATGCTTCATTATCGTATAAACTCTAGTATAAGATGTACCGAGTAACAAATCGTCGGTTACAAAACCATCAAACCCTAGGGTAGCACCTCTTGATTTTGCTTTATAATCATTCACGTCGCCTTTTATTTTCTGCTCGCTATTACCGATAAAAGGACTCACCCATACGCCAAGCTTTGTTTCCGTTTCATCACCTGCCGCTTCTGCTACAAAATTATTCATTCTCGTATTTAGGGTAGCGTTCACTATATTATTTACTTTTGTATGTATACGAACAACAGTCGATGGATTGATCTTATTTTGGATCAGAGGTTTTATTATTTCCGGTGTCTTATCTTTATCAACACGACCTAATTGATTTACAACTCCACCGACCGCAGGACTATATTGATGTTTTTCTACTACATCTTTATCATTATTACCACCGCTAAGTAATGCTTCTATAACTTCTTTCACTATCGGATCGGAAGTTTCTTTCGCCTCTTTCTTTAATACTTCTTTAGAGATATCAGCAGCCGATACAGTCAGTGATGACTCATCTATCGACCATTTAACAAAACGATTTTGTTCACCGCTGACGGTAATATTAATTTTATCGGCAGGCAGCACTAGCCCGTGATCGTCTTCTGAAGATATTAGCGTATGTTTAATATTTTTATCTATTTCGTTAATATCTATATCAGGAGCAGTAAAATTAATTTGTAAATCCGTTACTTGCGATAAGTCTATTTTACTGCCGGCTGTAATTAATATGTTACCGCCGTCTTTCTTTACTACATCATAATTTGCTAAAATAGTTAACTGATCTGAAAAATTAGCCTGCCCTGTATAGGTTATTTGCGAAATGCCTAAACTAATCGTGGCACCGCTACCGGTTAAACTACTATTAAAAGCAAGGCCATTAGTAACCTTTATAATAGCATCGTCAGCTATTACATTCATTGCGGTTATATTACCGACAAATTCTGTCGTCGAGCCTTTTGATAATGTAATATTACCGTTACTATTAATGGCACTATCAAAACTTGTCACACCGTTTGTTGTAATGTCGCCGACTGGATTTACCTCTGTCCCGACAACATCGCTGACACTACCGCCATTGATAAAGTTTAATTTTAAAGGCTCGCCGCCGGTTGAGTTAATAGCGCCGATTAGAATAAATTTTTCCGGTAAGGTTAACATCTTGGTACCGGTTCCCTGAATCTCGTTGATTATATAATCCTCGCCTTCTTGGAGCGATACGTTTCCTTTACCGACCTTTAACATTTTAAGACGTTCGATCTCGCCTTTAATCTTGCCGTCGCCTAAAAACTCTATAGTACCATTAGCACCCCCAAAAACATCACCGGTAATGTTTTTACCGTCAGCTAAAGTTATAGTTGCATCGCGGTTTTGGAAATTTACATTACCGTTGATATTACCCTGCTGTCTTACCTCTGTATTTCCTCCGAAAGATATGGTAGCAAAAATATCAGGATCTATATCAATGCTTCCTGCACCTGTAAAAATTAATTTTTTTAATTTGTGTTCCTCGGTACCAAGGGTAATATTAATATTGTTGTCGGCACTAGCAATAGTTAATGTCTTACCGGCTTCTACGGAATTTATTACAACTTGACCAAAATTATTATATCCCGTATCAAGAGTATTAGCGAGCGTTATAATTCTATCATCGGCAGCTGAATTTCGTAACATAAATGCTGCATCTTCATGCATAAAATTGATAGTATTACCATCTGTTAAAATACCAAAATCACCGTTTTTTGCATCAAGCGCGTAGATAGCATGACCCTTCGGAGATTTAGTCAGAGGAAATGCCGCCCCGATATTTATTTGCGGAATCTTAGCGGATGTTGCTCCTTGATCAACAAATTTGGCTTTACCTATAATATTAAGCTGCCGGGTGCCGCTTATGTCTATTAAGTCAGTTACAATAACATTATTAACAACAGTTAGTTCTGCTAATTTATTACCGTTGACCTCTCCAATCTTTCTATTTTCACCGGGAGTATCACTATTAATAGTTAAAAATGTGTTATTATTATCGCCTATAAAAACTAATTTACCGCCGCCGTTAGCAAAAGCCGGTAAATCAGCAGCTAAGTTTATAGTTGCATTATTTTTACTTCTAAATATTAATCTAGAATTCACTCCTACAAAATTAATTTCGTTGCCACCCTTCAGTAAAGTAATATCTTCACGATCGGCATTTATTATAAATGTTTTAGCTTCTTGAATATCAATTGTTTTGATATCACCGATAGTTACATCATTTGCCGTAAGTTTGTAAGTATTAACTTTAAGCATACCGTTACCCCCGTTTTCTACCTTAGCACTAAAAACATAGCCTTTTTTATTTTGTCCGTTAAATTCTAATATACCGCCTTGAACATTACCGTTAGAAAATATAACGTTTTCTGCCGTTAAATCACCGCCTATTTGCACGGTACCGGCGGCAATACCATTAGCAGGAACAAAATTCAAATTTTTCGTGGCAACATCTCCCTGCAATTCGACTATTTTTGTATCGCCACCTTGAATGTTAATATTTTTTAATGTCTCACCTTGACCTGTATTTCCTTGAACTACTCCGCTGCCTAGAAAGTTAATTTCACCTACTACTTCCTTATTATAGTTTGTTATATTACCCTTTATTAATATATCATCAGCGACATAAAGCTTAGCATCAAAGCCGTCGAAGCATATATTACCGGTCAATTTTGTTCCTTGACGGTCAAGGGATAAACTAGAATTATTAGCAAGAAAAACAACTGACCCAGCTTTAATTACTTGACCTTGCAAAGTAGTTATACCTTCCCCCATACTTATCGCTTGCAGTGAATTTGTGACTCCTATATTTCCGACTATTCGACTATTTGCTCCCGTTATAATTAATTGCCCCTTACCCTCTTGTGTACTAATATTATCTATATCACCGGTTACCACTGCTACGCCTCTATTGCTAATATTAAAAACTGACTCAGCAGTTAGGTTAATCTTACTAGCTTTAATTTCTGCACCCTTAAATATAGCTGTAGTTGCGTTAATATTTATTGCATTTAAGGAATATTGATTACCTAGTTCATTGTCTAGTTTATTGCCGATGCTATTAGTAAATTCTGCGCTATTAGTAAATTCTGCCGGTGTATTAATAATTAATGTACCACCACCGTTTATAGTACCGTATAATGTTATATTTTCTTTATTATCCACAAGAGAATCTATAATTAACTTCGATTGATCTCCTAAAGTTATACTGCCCAGAGCAGCATAGCTATTAGGCATTGCTTTAGCATCGGAGAAAAATTTTAAATTATCGTCTGTGCCGGTACCGGTTAAAGTTAA
Organism: Rickettsia endosymbiont of Ceutorhynchus obstrictus; assembly: GCF_964026565.1. Classification (NCBI taxonomy): domain Bacteria; kingdom Pseudomonadati; phylum Pseudomonadota; class Alphaproteobacteria; order Rickettsiales; family Rickettsiaceae; genus Rickettsia; species Rickettsia endosymbiont of Ceutorhynchus obstrictus. The sequence goes on along the minus strand of NZ_OZ032162.1, from coordinate 100,425 downwards.
AGCTTGTGCATCATTAATTATGACTTGAAGCTTTTTGTCTCCTCCTGCTGTATTAACCACGGAGCCTAACTTAATATATCCTTCCACATTAAGAGTAGCTTTTTGATCGTGTAAATCAAGCGCACGTATATTTGATTGATTACCGGTATAAATCTCAGCCTTTATATTGTTTAATTGTAATGTGGAACCGTCAACGAATTTTCCATCTTTGCTAATTACACCTTTACCTGTTAAACCTTTACCCGTTTCAAGGCTTATCGTCCTGTGGTCCGATCTTGGCCTCACATCCTCTTTCGTTCCATTTTCTTTAGCCTTCCTAGCAGCAGCCTGTGCCGGCGCTCCCCCTGCCGCTGCAAATGCTCCGCTATTCATTAGTAAAGTAAGGCTAGAAGCTGTTACTAAGCCTGTTTTAAATATTTTATTAAGAATTTTCCGAGAGTTGTTCATGAGATTACACCTTAAATCAATTTATTAAGAATTTTTTATATTTTATTAAAATTACGTTAAGATGCAGTAATATATAGCGATGATTTTGTTATGTCTATATAAATTATTGAGAAAAATAAACCTTTGGAGGTTAATAAAAATATCTGTTGCTTTTATATAACTATTAAATTTTATTAATATACTATATTATTATGTTGTTGTTTGAAGAAATGAAGAATTAAGAGGAGGCAATATCTGCGTGGATCCATGGGTGTCAACTTAAGGGATCGTCATTGCGAGGCAACATAGGCATTGTTGCATGGATCAAATTTTTGCAAAGTGTTTCGGTGTCATGCCGTGGCTTGACCCACTACTGTACGAACGCTGAAAAAAGGCTGTGTCATGCCGTGACTTGATCACGGCATCCAGGAAAATAAAGCCATATTAGACTTATTTTAGAATCTTTTTATGATATTATAAGCTGGACTGAAGTGGTCGTAGCCACGGAATGACAGAATTTTTACCTCTTTATTTAAACGTTCGTACAGTAGTGGGGAGGGGCCTCGGTATGACACCGTACTTATAATAACCATAATACGGTAAATTATTAGCCATGCAACAAGGCTCCGCCTTTAGCTAGAATGACATCAGAGAGGTCTACTAAAAACTCCTTTCTTAAACTAAAGCTTTTATTCCGAGACGAGTTTTAGAATATTATTTCGAGCTTTTATAGACCATTATCCGTAAACTATGTATTGCTTTGAAACCTAAGTAAATTGCAATGCGCTCTAATATTATTTCTTGCTGAAAAGCAATTTCCGGATGGACTGCAGAATTCTCTATTTGTACATGAAGTATATTTGTTTTCTGTCCTTTATGCATGCCTGAGGTTATTTTTAAAGGACGCGCTTTAGCATTAACTGCGCTGCCGACAATTTTGTGCCAATTAATCACAATTTCGGCAAGTAGCGGATGTTGCTTATTTAAAACTCGTCTAAGAATTAAATCTAGATTATCTTTAATAGGTTTCATTTTAACAACTTAACTAAAGTTAGTAACATTACCGCCAAAGCAAGCATAATAGATATAATAGGGTAATATAAAGAAGTCACGGACAATATCATTAAGAATATATTACAAATAGCAACGCTGCTTACTACTTGCTTATGGGTTTTACCGTTTTGTACCGCTTTTTGAAAAAAATGTTTTAAATGAGGTTGCCAAATTTTTTCTTTATTAATAAGCCTAATTAAGATAGTGAGACCTCCGTCGGCAATATAATATAATACCGCAATAAAACAAGCGATAAACAAATGGATGCCGGAAGAGCTAAGTAAAAGCAAACAAAGACCTGTTAAAAAGCCAAGACTAATACTGCCGATATCCCCTAAAAACACCTTAGCCGGATGCCAATTAAATATCAAAAAACCGGAACAGCAGCCGAGTATAATAGTGCTTAAAGTAACTATAAAATATAGATTTGCGATTGCATAAGATTGTAAATAGCATAACAGTAACATCGTAATTGATAGATGAATTGACTGCATGCAACTAATACCGTCTATGCCGTCCATAAAATTATAAATATTTGTGAAACCGCTTAAAGCAATAACCGCTAAGGTAAAAATTATATATAAAGATAGGTCGTAATCAAGCGACACTACCGGCAATAAAAAAAAGAAAACAGCAAAAGCAGAGCAAATTAAATGAACTATTAACCGAATAAAGGCGGATATCGGTTTTAAATCATCCCAAAATGACACTGCCGCAATAACAAATAACAGTGGGATAAGTTTTATTGAAGTAATAAGCGCATCGGTAGTTAAATATTCAAACAGACTAAAAGCTATAGTTACGACAATTACGATAGCAAGCCCTCCCCCGCGCGGCGTTACTTTATCGTGTGAGCGGCGGTTGCTTGGCACGTCCACCACTCCCAAAGAAGAAAGATAGCGAATCAATAACCTAGTCAGTAAACTCGTCGCTACCATCGAACAAATAAATAATAACATATAGCTATTTATATAAGTCATAATAACATATTAGATTTGAAGCTAAAATAATCATTATTAGCTATAATAACGTGATCGTGTACCGATATATTTACGGTATGGCAAGTTTCTACTATTTTACGGGTCGTATCAATATCGGCCTTTGAAGGCTGCGGGCTACCGCTTGGATGATTATGAACTAATATAATCGCGCTCGCTTCGTTAAATAACGCTCGTTTTATTATTTCCCGCGGATATATTGCTGCCTGGTCAATGGTACCTTGGCTTAAAACTTCATCGGCAATTAAAATATTTTTTTTATTCAAGAATAATACGCGGAACTGCTCTAGCGGTATACTACTCATTGTAACTTTCAAATAATCAACTAAAGCTCCCCATGACCCGATAATATTTTTATTCGTTATTCTCTGTTTTAATATCCTATTTATTAACTCACGCATTACCGCAAAATTAACGTATAAATTTTCATTTGTACCGCTTATACTGAGTAATTTATCTTTATCAAGACTAATTAAATTAGTAAGATTTTTAAATTTTTCCAACAATTTTTTTGCTAAAGGTTTTACGTCTTTGCGAGGGATAGCAGAAAATAATATCAGTTCTAGTAACTCATAATCAGAAAACCCCGATGCTCCGCCGGCATTAATAAGACGTTGTTTTACCCGCTTTCGATGCCCTATATAATGAGGTCCTATATAATCACCTTGACACCCCTCCGCTTCGTTAAGGCTATTAACTCCTTCAATATCATTTTCGTATGTTAAATCCCAAACATTAAAATTATTTAAATATAAGTTACTTTTCATATAGCATTTTTAATTAAGTATAGATTTTTGTTGCTTGAACATCCAACTGTCATTGCGAGGAGGCAATGCCCGCATGGATGGTTAAAATCGCTTAAAACTTGTCATGCCATGGCTTGACCCACTACTGTACGAACGTTGAAAAAAGGCTGTGTCATGCCGTGACTTGATCACGGCATCCAGGAAAATAAAGCCATATTAGACTTATTTTAGAATCTTTTTATGATATTATAAGCTGGACTGAAGTGGTCGTAGCCACGGAATGACAGAATTTTTACCTCTTTATTTAAACGTTCGTACAGTAGTGGGCTTGACCACGGTATCCAGAAAAACCTTAATAAAAAGACTGGATGCCGTGGTCAAGCCGTCGTTGTTGCGTGGCTCGAATTTTCGATGTCATTCCCGCGCAGGCGGGAACCCAGTCTTTTTCTTGTCATGCTGAACTTGTTTCAGCATCTATAGAAGATCCTGAAATAAATTCAGGATGACTTATATAGTATTTTTTCTGGATTCCCGCCTGCACGGGAATGACATCGACCGTGCTTTAATTATCCATGCAACAACGCCTCCTTAGCTCAGACGATTTTTTTATCACTTTTCATATTTCACCTAACATAAGGAGGGTGGCGGAGGTTTTTAGGTGATAGGGTAAATATTTCAAAACCGTCTTTAGTAACTCCCATACTATGTTCAAATTGCGCCGATAAAGATTTATCGCGAGTGGTAACCGTCCAGCCGTCAAGCTTGCTTAAATGCGTAGCATAATGACCGGCATTAACCATCGGCTCAATAGTAAAAAACATACCTTCTTTAAGTACTGCCCCCGTGCCTTTAGTTCCGTAATTTAATACAGACGGTTCAGCATGAAAAACTTGACCGATACCGTGTCCCGTATAATCTCTTACCACCGAATAATTATGCTTCTCGGCGTAAGTTTGGATAGCATGCCCTATATCACCGAAGCGCACACCGGGCTTAACTATTTCAATCCCTTTCATCATGGCATCATAGGCAACCTGGATAAGCCGCTTCGGTTTAATCGCCACTTCACCGACATAATACATACGACTAGTATCGCCATACCATCCGTCAACGATTACGGTTACATCAATGTTAATTATATCACCGTTCCTTAGCGGTTTATCGTTTGGAATACCGTGGCACACTATATGATTTATCGACGTGCAAATCGATTTTGGAAACCCTTTATAATTTAAAGGCGCCGGAATAGCATTACTCGCAATAATAAAATCATGACAAAGATTATTCAAGGAGTTTGTAGTAACTCCGGGATTTACATAATCGGTAATAAAATCTAAAGTTTCAGCTGCCAACTTCCCCGCTGCTCGCATCTTGTGGAAATCTTCGGTTGAATGAATTTTTATACTCATAAATAACTATCAATTGTTTTTTAAAGAATTGACTACAGCATAACAGCTTTCCATACCGGTGTAAATTCTAAGTTATCAGGCGTTGTTGCATGGATCGAATTTTTGATGTCATTCTAGCTAAAGGCGGGAATCTAGAGAATATTTAAGCGAGTTATATAGTAAATTTTTATATAATTTTGCTTATTTTAAGTGTTTTTTCTGGATTCCCGCCTTTAGCTAGGAATGACATACAGCTAAATTCAGAAAGATTTAGACAATGTGAATTTAAAGGTGAGCCTGCGCTAGCCGTTAATAATACGTGAGCACAGGCGAATCCAGAAAAATTCGCTTGTATCAAGCTTTCTGAATGACGCTGTACAGCACTTTTTTTGAGCCATGCAACAACGCCATCAAGCGATCGAGATGACGCTGTAGACATGGAAGGAAAATTATTAAACTGCAAGGCACTTTAAGCGATATTTTAACCATTTTCGTTATAAAAAAAGTCGGGTTTTTAAGCCCGACCTTCTTTAAAAAGATAAATTAGATGTTGTAACTTTTATTGATGTACAACAGTTACAGCTCTACGATTATAAGCATAAGCTTCTTCATTATTTCCTATCATAGCCGGTCTATCTTTACCGTAAGATATGATGCTTATTCTGTCCTGCCCAACACCTTTCTGTGTTAAGAATTTTTGTGCAGCGGCTGCTCTTCTTTCGCCAAGACCTAGATTGTATTCTCTAGTACCTCTTTCATCGCAATGTCCTTCAACTGTAGCTTTTACATGAGGATGTCTAGATAACCAGCAAGCTTGTTTTTCTAGTTCTTCTTTACTTTTTTCGGATAAAGCGGAACTATCGTAAGCAAACCATACTGCATTACCGGCACTTTTTTCAAAATCTTTCATTAAAGAAGTTTCTTCGCCTTGATTCATCATACCGTCAGTTTGTGCAGTTCTTTTTGAAGTATTACAGCCTGCAAGAAGAAATAAAGCAAGAAAAGCTAGTGTAATTTTTTTTGTTGTCATAATTAAGCTCCTTTAAGTTTTAAATATTATTATTGTGTATTAATTATTTAGTCGGTTATCTCAAAATTGATAAGTACAACCCGGCTAAGCTATGTAAGTTAGTATATATTATTATTTTACCAGTTAAAAGACTAAAATATAACTATATGTCGTTAGTGCCGCTTTAATGTGGTAAAAATATCATTTTAATAAAACTTGCTAATTAACTCTTTAATTAAATTCTTTATTTTCTCTACCGCACTAGGTAACTTGCTTATCTCGCTGCCGCCGGCTTGGGCAACGGTGGGTTGCCCGCCACCGCCGTTACCGCCTAAAAATAAGGAAAGTTCTTTTGCTATATTACCGGCATTAAGCTTATTGCTGATATTTTTACTGACTGCAACGGTAATAGATAATTTTGTGTTACAATTTGCAATATATATAACTACCAAATCTTCTATTTTGCTTGCCAATTGTTCGGCGGCTTGACGTAATATTTTATTATCTAAATTTTCAACAATTTTATAGATTAGCTTTATACCCGATATCTCCGTAGCTTCCTTGACAATTTGCTCTATACTTAAATCAAGGGCCGCAACTTGCATTTTCGATAATTCTTTTTCTAATTCTTTACTGCGATTAAGAACGTTATTTATTTTATTAACCAGTTCATCTTTATTAGTTCGCAAAATATTTTCCACTGACTTTAGTATAAAATCGTTGTCCCTCATTAATTTTAAGACAAACTCTCCGCAAACTGCTTCTATTCTTCGGACTCCTGCCGCTATAGCGCTTTCACTAACAATTTTAAAACAACCTATATCGCCGGTTTGCTTGACATGCGTACCGCCGCATAACTCTAGCGAGTAATCATCCTTCATTGACACTACTCGTACTTCTTGATCATATTTTTCGCCGAATAAAGCCATCGCGCCTAGTTTAATTGCCTCATCGGTAGACATTAAAGCAGTATTTACTTTATGGTTATCCCTAATAATTTGATTTACTTTATCTTCAATTAAATTAATCTCTTCGCCGCTAATAGCTTTTGAATGACTAATATCAAAACGTAAATGATCGGGTGCGACTAATGAACCTTTTTGCGTTACGTGTTTGCCCAGTATTTCATGTAATACCGCATGTAATATATGGGTAGCGGAATGATGAATTTTTAAGTTTTGCCGATATTTAATATCAATACTAAAACTAGCAGTATCTCCTTTTTTGATTATGCCTTCCTTTAAAAGACATTCATGGACGATAATAGAACCCAAATATTTTAAAGTATTAATTACTTGAATCTTACTGTTTTGTGAAGTAATAAATCCTATGTCGCCTATTTGACCGCCGGACTCGCCGTAAAAAGGTGTTTGATTGCTAACTAATAAAAATCGCTCACCTACTTCCTTAATATCATCTACTAACGAGTTATTTTTTATTAAAGCAATTACGATGCCCTCAGCCTCATTAAGTGTGTAACCAAGGAATTCGGTACTACCGAATTCCGCTTTTATCTCAAACCAAAGCTGTTCGGTTTTAGATTCACCGGAACCCAGCCATGATTGCCGCGCGCGCGCTTTTTGCTGTTGCATATTTTGGTCAAAGCCTGCATGATCAACCGAAATTTGCCTATTTTTTAAGATATCTTCCGTTAAATCAAGCGGGAAGCCGTAAGTATCATATAATTTAAATGCTACTTCTCCCGATAATTTACTACCGCCGACAAATGTTTTTGTTTCTTCGTCAAGTAATTTTAAACCGCGTTCTAAAGTAGCTTTAAATCTAATTTCCTCTTGTTTTAAAATACCGCCGGTAAAATCTTCTGCCCTTTTTAGCTCAGGATAAGCATCACCCATTAGGTCCACTAATTTCGGTAATAACTTATATATTAACGGCTCTTTGCTACCGAGTATATGCGCATGCCTCATAGATCTGCGCATAATGCGCCGCAAAACGTAGCCCCTTCCTTCGTTTGAAGGCATTATTCCGTCGGCAATTAAAAAAGCTGCTGCTCGCAAGTGATCGGCAATTACTCGGTACGAAAACTTAGCTTCACCTTCGACCTTAACTTTTACTATGTTTTCGGTGAAGTTTATTATTTCTTTAAATAAATCTATATCGTAATTATTATTTACATTTTGCATTACGGCGGTGACGCGTTCAAGCCCCATGCCGGTATCGATCGATTGTTGCGGTAGCGGAACTCTAGTATCTTTATCTATCTGCTCATATTGCATAAATACCATATTCCAGATTTCGATAAAACGATCTCCGTCTTCATCTTTAGTGCCGGGCAAGCCGCCTTTTACGTGTTCACCGTGATCATAAAAAATCTCCGAACACGGACCGCACGGACCTAGATCACCCATTGACCAAAAATTATCGTTTGTTTTAATCCTAATGATTCGATCATCGCTTAGATTAGCTATTTTCTGCCAATATAAAGCCGCCTCGTCGTCGGTATGGAAAACCGTTACATATAATTTTTCTTTAGGCAATTCAAATTCTTTAGTTAGTAGATTCCAAGCATAATATATGGCTTGTTCTTTAAAATAATCGCCGAAAGAAAAGTTACCTAGCATTTCAAAAAATGTATGATGCCTTGCAGTATAGCCGACATTTTCAAGGTCGTTATGTTTGCCGCCGGCTCTAAGTGATTTCTGACTAGTCACGGCTGTTTTATAAGCTCTTTTTTCTTGTCCGGTAAACACGTTTTTAAACTGCACCATACCGGAATTAACAAACATAAGACTCGGATCGTTATAAGGAATCAATGAACTAGCCGGTACATGAACATGATTATTTAAAGCAAAGTAACTTATAAATTTACTTCTAACTTCTTCGGTGGTAAATTTAGTCATAATAAGATATTATTGAATGTGTCTTTTGAGTATATCCGATGTCATTCCCGTGAAAACGGCGCGTTGTTGGATGGCTAATAATTTACCGTATTATGGTTATTATAAGTACGGTGTCATACCGTGGCTTGACACCGAAACACTTTGCAAAAATTCGAGCCACGCAACAACGCCCCGTTTTCACGGAAATGACATCGATATTTAAGTTATATTAAGATTTCTTTATACTTAAATGGTTATAAGCAGTATAGTAAAAAATATAATTAATTATGTTTAATTTAAACAAACTACGAAATATGCAATTAAACACGCAATTTATTACAAAATTCTTGACTAATTTATTAACTAACGTAAAAGTGCGTTGGTTGTATAAAAAAAATATTGTTATTTTATTTGGCAGTAAAGGTGTTTTTCTTAGTGCTTTTATAAAAAATAAGTTAGCGGAAAGTTTATTTATTCCCTTTACGGATTCGAGAGATTTAAACTTATATAAAAGTTTTTTTCATAAATTTAAAAACTCCGATGTTTTTTTCTTACTTGACGGCGCTGAATGCAAAATGCGCCATGATTCAATACCTATATTGCAATCGATAGTAAAAACTAACCCTATCGAGCAATTTATTAACGGCTATTTTAATAAAGACGATATAATAGCACATTATGTTTATAAGAGGACTACAACACCGAGCGAGTTTTGGTCTACTTTAATTATGTCTAGCCCTTATCAGCCGCCTTTGAGCGACATAGGTGAATGTGTATTTGAAAACAAATCACTAGCCTTTAAGGGAATTTATTTTTTAGCGTTAGAATTTAAAACTATTCTTGATAAAATAATAAAAAATACTCAGCAAAATAAATATGCCGATTATTTTCAGATCTGTGTATTTATTTTAGAAGCAAGCGGCATTAAATTTATTATAAAACATCAAGATAATATAATTTCTATGCGCACATTTGAATATCCTCCCGATAAATCGGAATCATATATTCAAGGAATTATTGAACAAGAAATAAATGATTGTTTGTTATTATTTAAAAATTATATCGGTAACTTAAACAATGAAGCGTGTATAATTCTTATAGTAGAACCTGAATTACAAACTTTATTACAACAATCAAATTTTGAAAATCATCCTGTAATTTTCATCCCCATGGATGGGATATTAAATGAAGTAAATTTAACCGCTAATAAATTCTTAGACGCTAATATTAGCAAATTATTTATCAAATATAAAAATTTCCGAGCGACTAATACTTATTTAAAATCAATAGAGAAGCTTAATTTTATTGGCTCCTTAATATTTAAATTATTTAGTTTCGGTATGATTATATTACTTATTATAGCAGGGGCTACTAAATACAAAACATTCCAAAACAATAAAGCATCACTTTTTTTTAGTGAAAAATATTATGCAACGACCCAACAATATGATGAGATAAAATATAAATATCCTTACATTCAAAATACTACTAATTTAGCAGACTTATATGTGATAGAAAAATTATTGGAAGCACCGGTAACATTACCGTTTGATTTATTAGAAAAATATATAACAACTTTAGGGCCACCTTTTCAGTTAAAAGAAATCACATGGGAATTGACTGACGTAGATAACATATTATTGATGTCTAAAAGATATTTAAATGTTAGAATTCTGCTTAATTTTACAACCGCTAACTTATCCGTAACAGAATCTATAAACAAATTAAATGATCATATAAAACTTATCCAAGATACTATGGCCGACGAAAATATTAAACTCAATATCACCGTATCTGAAGATAAAATAATTAATACATCCGGCAAGGTAGTAATACCGTTATTCATTAAATATAGCCGAAAGGGATAGGAACATGTTTACAAAATATATTATGTATTTAAAAAATTATATTTTTTTTCAATTTGTCGTATATTTTTTTTGTACTTCACTAATTATTCTCCTAATACAAACCCTTAAGGAAGAGTATAAGGTCTCTACTATTAGGAAACAGAGTACCCAAGAAGCTCTAACGGAAGAAACTTTAAAATTATATTCTATAATTAATTCTAAAGAAGAAATATTAGAGGCTTATACCAAATATGCCAATTTAAGTATTCCTAAGAGAAGCGACTGTTTAAATCATTATGAACTTATACCAAAAATACAAAGCCTTGCCGATAAATATAAATTAGCTGAACCCATTGACGTAACCGTCAATACAATCTTCCTAAGAAATAATATTCAGGAATTTCAAGGCGAACATGAAAAAATTAGTATAAATAATTATAGTGTGAATTTAAAATTTGCAGCCCGGGATTTCAACACGTTTTTACAAATATTTCGAGAAATTTATTCTTATATGCCGGTTAACACTATCGTAACTTTTGTACGAGTACGTAACGAGGAAGTGCTTACTCCTAAAACTATTTATAAACTTTCACCAGCAAAATCCCCTGATTTTATTTATGCTAAATTAACTATGTATATTAGGGAATTAGTATCAAAAAACTAACTATAAATGATATGATTATATTAAATAATATTAATTCTCAATTGTTTAAAAAAGATATCATGAATAATTTTATTGATAATATCTCAAGTCTTACATGTTCAACACTGGCAAATATTATTTCTATAGACTATGTAATAAGGCTTAACTCTAAGCCTGATGCTAAAAAATATATTGCTTCTTGCATTCTCAAATTAAAAACTTTTTTGGGTAATAAGGTCATAAATGACGATAGTTTTTCAGTAGCTTTAACGTTATTTGCCGTAGCTATTACATCTGAAGATACAAATACTGCTCATAAAGATAATATTTTAGAGCAATCGCAAGATGTAGTGGCAGAGAATTTAGTAAATATTTATTTTAAAGATATAGTTATAAGCGACACTGATAAAGTAGCAATTAAAGCAGTATTTAAGAATTTATTAAAAGAAAAAAATTCTAATAATATAATTAATTATATTCAATCTAATCCCGAATTATTTTGTAGCTCGGTAATGTATGCAATAAAGAAATATCAAAGGCAAGACGAGATAAATTCGTATATAAAAAAAGAAATTGATAAAGTATTAGAAATTTCTTTAGAATTTATTAAAAAAAATAATACATTTAAACAAGCCGCCGGCAAAATTGCCAGTGCTATTTGTGCGCTAGCCATAGGAGCAATCAGCGTTGCAACAGCAGGTGCTACTTTTTCTCTCATAATTATACCGACCTCTATTTTTGCTATAAAATACGCGCCTCAAATCGGAGAAAAAATCGGCGAGTTGATTTTAAATAATGATTCGGTAATAAAATCTAAAGAGAAAGAAATTAGTGAATTCAAAGCTGAAATTCAAAATAATAATCAAGCTTTTTTGACGCAAGAAAAAGCAAAAAAGCGTAATAAAAATAAAGCGATAGAAGCTACAATTTCTCCTAGTAAAATAGATATTGCAAAGGAAAATATTAATAAAGTTAAAAAGCCGCAATATGAAAAACACAGATAGATAATCATATACGTCATTGCGAATGGGTGTTGGCGTTGTTGTATGGATGGTTAAAATCGCTTAAAACTTGTCATTCCGTGGCTTGACCCTGTACTGTACGAACGTTGAAAAAAGGCTGTGTCATGCCGTGACTTGATCACGGCATCCAGGAAAATAAAGCCGTATTAGACTTATTTTAGAATCTTTTTATGATATTATAAGCTGGATTCCGTGGTCGTAGCCACGGAATGACAGAATTTTTACCTCTTTATTTCAACGTTCGTACAGTAGTGGGCTTGACCACGGTATGACACACCACGGTACTTTTAAAGAATACCCGAAATATAGCAATTTTTGATCCATGCAACAATGCCAATACCGCCTCGCAATGACAATGACAAGGGCTTCAATGGCTTACCCGACAATAATCATATTATATCAACTATTTTTTGCTTGTGAATAGGGATTATTAACTTTATTATTCTTTATTTGAGATATATAAAATACAAAGTAACTTGATGAGAAAGATCGTAATATCCGGCATGATCGGCAATGCCCTTGAATGGTATGATTATGCATTATATGCTCAATTTGCTTATATAATCGGTCAGCATTTTTTTCCTGATTCAGAAATGCGTGAAACACTAACTTTTGCCGTGTTTGCCGCCGGCTTTATAGTAAGACCGCTCGGCGGAATTATTTTCGGCAATATCGGTGATAGATTCGGTCGGCGTATTGCTTTAGTAGTAGGTATTATAACAATGGCGGTACCGACCGCCGGCATCGGGTTATTACCCGGTTATAATACTATCGGTATTGCTGCTCCTATAATCTTAACCGTTATTAGATTAATACAAGGTTTTTCTCTCGGCGGAGAATTTAGCGGCTGTATCTCTTATATTGTAGAACATGCATCTTTAGAACAAAGAGGGCTTGCAGGTAGCGCTTCTTTCGTTAGTATGTGTGCCGGTATGCTCCTTGGTCTTGCTACGGCTGCCGGTTTCTCTTACTTTATGCCTCCCGATATTCTTTATAATTGGGGTTGGAGGATACCTTTTATTGCCGGTTTATTTATCAGTTTAGTAGGGCTATATATTAGAAAAAATTTATCGGAAAGTCCAATCTATAAAAAAGCCAAAGAAAGTGGGCGTTTAGCACGTTTCCCTCTTCGGGAAACACTAACTAAATATTGGCGAGAATTGATTATAGCAATCGGTCTTTATATTACGGTAACGGCACCTTTTTATACCTCAACGGTTTTTATCGGTAATTTCATGAAAACGCTTGGGTATAGTAATCATCAAAGCTCAATCGTTAGCAGCGCAATACTCGTGACTATGATGGTTGTATTTCCTATTGCTGCTTATATTTCCGATAAAATCGGTCGACGTCCTGTATTAATATGGGGAATTGTCTTAATGATCTTACTTGTTTATCCGATTTTTATATGTTTAGGATCAATGAATTTCTGCCTGGCTCTTCTGTCACAAATAGTATTTGCCGGAATTATTGCTATTTATATGGGACCCATTCCAACCGTGCTAGTGGAAATATTCCCGACCAGCGTAAGATTTACGGGAGTTGCACTTTCCTATAATTTAGCGGCGGCAATATTCGGCGGCACTGCACCGGTAATGGGTATGATGCTCACAAAATTCACCGGTGACAAATATGCAATTTCGTATTATTTAATTGCGCTGGCATTATTATCTTCTATAATTTTGCGGTTTTACAAAGAAACCTATAAAAAAAGTTTGATAGAGTCATGAGTGAAGTTTTTGAGTTACCGAAAGGAGAAAATAAAGTTCTTTTGCATTCTTGTTGCGCGCCTTGCGTCGGACCTCTTATGGAAAAAATAGCAAAGTCAGGAATTGATTTAACTATTTTTTTCTATAATCCCAATATCCATCCTAAAAAAGAATATGAGTTAAGAAAAAATGAAAATATTCGCTTTGCGGAAAAGAACAATATAAAATTTATTGATGCCGATTACGATCCACAAAATTGGTTTGCTAGGGCTAAAGGAATGGAATACGAACCGGAAAGAGGTAAGCGCTGCAGTATATGTTTCGATATGCGTTTTGAGCGTACCGCCCTTTATGCTTATGAAAACGATTTTAAAGTTATCACTAGCTCGCTTGGGATTTCGAGATGGAAGGATATGAATCAGATTAACGAATCCGGTATTAAAGCTGCCTCACATTACGAAGGCATTACTTATTGGACGTATAATTGGCGCAAAGACGGCGGTAGTAGTAGAATGTACGAAATTGCCAAAGAAGAAAATTTTTATAAGCAGGAATTTTGTGGTTGCATCTTTTCTTTTCGTGATACTAATGACTGGCGGATAACTAACAACCGTCCGAAAATTGAAATCGGTAAGGAATATTATAGCTAAGTAATAGTATTGTAGCTTGAAATATCATTGCGAGAAGCTGTAAGCCTTGTTGCATGGATACCGGAATCGTCATTGCGAGCGACCAAAGGCGTTGTTGCATGGCTCGAATTTTTGCAAAGCATTCGGTGTCATGCCGTGGCTTGACCCACTACTGTACGAACGTTGAAAAAAGGCTGTGTCATGCCGTGACTTGATCACGGCATCCAGGAAAATAAAGCCATATTAGACTTATTTTAGAATCTTTTTATGATATTATAAGCTGGATTCCGTGGTCGTAGCCACGGAATGACAGAATTTTTACCTCTTTATTTAAACGTTCGTACAGTAGTGGGCTTGACCGGTGTTGTTGCATGGATGGTTAAAAACGCCCTCGGTGTCATTCCCGCGAAGGCGGGAATCCAGAGAAATTTACGCACATAAATAAATTTTAGCTCTTTTGTGCATATTTATTATCGATTCTGTATATAAGGTTTATATCAATTACTCTGATTTTTTGCTTTTCTGCTTAACCAGTTTTGTAAATAAGACTCAGCGAGCTTAGCATCTTCAATAACTATAACATTCTCGGCATTTCTCGTATCGGCCGATACGGTAAAATTAAACGAGCCGGTAATGACTTTTTGCTTATCGATAATTATCACTTTATTATGAGCAATGCCTGGTACCTTATCTATGCCGACATCAATTTTTGCTCTTTGTAATTCATGTATTTTAGAAAATTTTTGCTTCAAATTGCTTCGATCGAGTAACATCCTGACTTTAACCCCTCTAGCTTGTGCCTTAATTAAAGCGTCGGTAATTAAAGGGTCGCTCATACCGTATGCCTGCATATAAATAGAGCTTTGCGCTTTATCAATTTCACTCGCTATAAATTTAGTGCAACCGGAGGGAGGCGTAAAGCAGGTACTGACTTTACCTTTTGAGATTTGTGATATTTTATAGTCTGGTACTCTTTCATTACTTGTTTCTTGGTGAGTATCAAGTAAAGTCGATTTAATTATATTATTGGGTGGAGAAAAATTCGCTTGAAATAGATCGGTAAAATAATCAGGATTTTCTAAGTAAGAACCGAGAGCAATTCCTAAAATGAAGATAATTACTATTTCAGTAAATTTCCTAGCGTTTCTTTTTTTTCTCATTAGATTTTATAAATAATTATATTTTAAGCTATAGCGGGATATTGTTGTGTGGATCGTATTTTGATGTCATTCCCGTGAAAACGGGAATCCAGACTTTACTTTGTCATGCTGAACTTGTTTCAGCATCTTTTTGTAATAGATACTGAAATTCAGGATGACTCTATAATTTTTCTGGATTCCCGCCTTTAGCTAGAATGACATAAAGAGTTGCAGGAATAACATGCTTCAAATCAAGCTACAGCTAAATTCAGGAAGCTTCAGACAAGATGAATTTAATGGTGAGCTGCGCAGCGTACACTTAGTACGTGAGTACAGGCGAATCCAGAAAAATTCGCTTGTATCAAGCTTTATGAATTTAGCTGTACTTTATTCCTTACATAACTACCCGGAGCTTCTTCAATAGTTGTTAGATTTTTATAATCTATCGATTTTTTAAGCTCTACATTATTATTTTTTTGTAACCAATCAAGCCAATAGCTCCACCAAGATCCTTTATGTTCTTTAGCTGCCATAAACCAGTCTTCGCTGCTAAGCAATAAATCATCATGAGTGCGATAATTATATTTAGATGTTGCCGGAGGGTTAACTATTCCCGCTATATGCCCTGAATCCGTTAAGCAGAAAACTTTATTACCGTTTAGTAACTTCATCCCTTCATATACCGAACGCCAAGGAGCTATATGGTCATCTTTTGCGGCAATACAAAAAGAATTGCAATCGATATTGCTTAAATCTATGGGCGTAGCTAGTAACGACAAAGCATTCGGTTCTTTTAGTAAATTGTTAAGATACATATTGCGTAAATAATAGCTGTGCATTTTTGCCGGCAGATTAGTATGGTCGGCATTCCAATATAATAAATCAAACGGCATCGGTGTTTTACCGAGCAAATAATTATTTACGAAGAATGACCAAACTAAATCGTTAGCCCGCAATAAACTAAAGCTATTCGATAAATATCGCCCGTCAAAATAGCCTTTTTGCTTCATATCTTCTTCGATATGCCCTATTGTCGACTCGTTAATAAATACGCCGACTTCTCCGGGGTGAGTATAATCCAAAAGAGTAGTAAGAAAGGTAGCACTATTAACGTAATCCAATTTTTTTGATTTTAAATAGCTAAGTAAAATAGCTAAAAAAGTTCCGCCGATACAATAGCCGACAAAGTTAATTTTTTTATAGCCGAGACTCATTACATACTCACAAGGAGCAAGTAAGCCGTCCTTTAAATAATCTTCAAAAGTTTTTTCCGACATATCGCTATCCGGATTAACCCAAGAAACAAGGAATAGCTGAAAATTATTTTCTACCAAATATGATATTAATGAATTATGGGTAGATAAATCGAGTATATAATATTTATTGATACAGGGCGGAATAATAAATAACGGCACTGAATGAGTTTGATCTTTCGGCTCATAGCAAATAAGCTGCATTAAATCATTCTGAAAAACAATTTTTCCTTTGGTCTTTGCAATATTTTTTCCTAATTGGAAAGCTGATTTATCGGTAGTATTGATATTTAATAAGTCACCGGAATTTTTGATATCTCTCAGAAAATTCTCAAGACCTTGCACAAGATTTTGTCCGCCGCTTTCCAAAGTTTCACGTAAAACCTTAGGATTACAAAAAGCAAAATTCGATGGGGAAAATGCATCGATAAACTGCTTTGTTATAAATTCTAAATGTTGTTTTAAATTAGGTGATAATTCATATTGTCGAATATTTTTTTGTATGCATTCTGAAGACATTAAATAAAATTGTTTAACGAAATCAAAATAAGCATTATCTTGCCAAGAGGAATCTTTAAATCTTTTATCTTTATTATCAGGAGAAAATATAGGTTTTGCCGTGCTACCGACAAATTTTGCACAGGCATTAGAGGTAAGTTCTCTAAATTTCTCTATATATTCAACATTAACGTTACAAAATTTTTCCGGATTTGCCCAAAATTGCTCAACCATGCTGGTGAATATTACTCTATTTCGGTCACTATCGACTAAGCTACTCGGTATCATACTACCTTTCCCTTGCATTAACTGCAGGAGAATCTCTTGATATTTATCATTAATTTCTTTTAGATTATTGATTATTTGCTCGCTAGGAATGTTATGCATATATTTGGTTCTGTTTTATATTTGTGTTAAGTGTGTAGATCATCATTGCGAGAAGGCATTGGCTTTGTTGCATGGATACCCAAACTGTCATGGTGAAGCCACGAAGGCATTGTTGCATGGATCGAATTTTTGATGTCATTCCTGCGAAAGCAGGAATCTAGAGAATATTTAAGCGAATTATATAGTGAATTTTTATATAATTTTGCTTATTTTAAGTGTTTTTTCTGGATTCCCGCCTTTAGCTAGGAATGACATACGGCACTTTTCTCGAGCCATGCAATAACGCCCCTTGCAATGACGTTTTGGCAATTGACACTACAACTTTAAACTATCCCACATATTATTAACCTTGTCGATAACTTCCCGGCTCATCTCTATTTTTTCGCCCCATTTTCTATTAGTTTCAGGGTATATTTTATTAGTTGCATCTATTCCCATCTTACTACCGAGACCGGACACGGGCGACGCAAAATCTAAATAATCTATCGGCGAATTATCTATAAAAGTGGTATCACGAGACGGATCGCTTCTGGTTGCTATAGCCCAAATTACTTCTTGCCAGTTACGAATATTTATATCCTCATCTACCACGATAATAAATTTACTATACATAAATTGCCGTAAATATGACCAAATACCAAGCATTATTCTTTTAGCATGACCAGGATAGGATTTACGTATTGAAACAACGGCTACTCTATATGAACAGCCTTCAGGGGGTAGCCAAAAATCGATGATCTCAGGAAATTGTTGTTGAATTAGCGGAATAAAAATCTCATTTAACGCCTCACCGAGTATTGAAGGTTCATCAGGCGGCTTACCGGTATAAGTGCTTAAATATATAGGGTTCTTTTTCATAGTAATAGTTTTTATAGTAAATACCGGAAAATCTTCAACATCGTTATAATAGCCTGTATGATCGCCAAACGGTCCTTCCGGTAAATACTCGTCTAGGCTTACATAACCTTCAATGACAATTTCACTATGAGCAGGTACTTTTAAGGCAATATTTTTGCAATTTACTAATTCTATTTTTTGATTCCCTATTAGTCCGGCAAAATTATATTCGGAAATATTCTCAGGTAACGGCATAACGGCCGCCATAGTAACGGCAGGACTCGCGCCAATAACAATAGCAGCAGGGAAAGGTTCTTTTTTGCTCTCTTTCCAACGTTTATGATGTTCCGCCCCGCCTCGAAGCTTTAGCCACCGCATCAGCAACTTATTACCGGCTATTACCTGCATTCTATATATGCCGAGATTGTAATTATCTATTTTGTCGTTACTAGGTCCTTTAGTTACGACTATCGGCCAAGTAATTAAAGGTGAAGCGTCAAGAGGCCAACATTTTTGAATCGGTAATATATTAATATCCGGCTGATCAATAACGATTTCTTGACAGGCGGCTTTTGAAACGATTTTCGGCGACATAGCAAATATTCGCTTAGCCAGCGGTAGCATCGAAAAGGTTTCTTTAAGAGATACAGGAGGTTCGGGTTGTTTGAGGAATGCTAATAACTTACCGAATTCTCTAAGTTCTGCAGGACTGTTTAATTTTAGCCCCATGCTAATACGTTCTAAACTAGCATATAGATTGGTTAAAACAGGAAAAGAGGATTTTGTGCCGTCGCATTTTATGACATTTTCAAAAAGTAATGCCGGCCCGCCTTGTGCAAGCGATCTTCTACTAATTTCCGTAATCTCTAAATCAGCTTGCACTGCGATAGATATACGTTTTAGCTGACCGTTTTTTTCTAGAAATTCTAAAAATTGCGTTAAATTCCGAAAACTCATAAAATACTCAAAATTTAATGTCCTTCCTGCAAGGCATTGTTGCGTGGATCGATTTTATTCGTCATTGCGAGGAGGCACAAAGTGCCGACGTGGCAATCTAAGCAAAAAATACTATGAAATTTATTATTTTCTAGATTGCCGCGCTCCTTGCAGTCACTCGCAATGACGTTTAGGGTATCCACGCAACAATATCAAACGAAAATGACATATTAACGCTTTTATTAGCGACTCAGCTAATACTCTTGCATAAAAATAAATATAACCCTATTACTATAGCAACAAATATATTAAGATAACAAGGAAAGATAAAACTTAAATCTTTAGAAGCAAAATTTTGAAGGGTAAAATGTAGAGAAGTAACGGCTAATACCGAAAGAGCCGCGAGTAAAACCGGTATTAATGTGGATTTTCTACTGTAAGGATATTTAAAAAAAACAGCGAGTGCTAAAAAAGTCAAGGCAAAATTATATAACGGCCACAGCAATCTTTGATGCCCTTCGGCAATTAATTTGATTTTTTTCTGCGTCAAAAGTTCAGTATCCGGCTGTAATAATTCTTTAATATAATACTCGTTAATATCTCGGTTATGTTTATTTCTTTCGTGAGCTAGAGGGTTATCGCTACTTAGCCTTACTATCAATGCATTAAATGACAATTGAGTTAAATTACCGTTATTATCGTATATTTGTCTTATTCCTTTATCTAATTCAAATACCGGATCGTTATCATATATACTTAATGTACCTGACTCGGCAAATAATATAGAAGGATTTTCAAGATTTCGGCTATCGAAAACTATTAAGCCGGACATAATGTTATTGGCTAATTTTTTATCAATATAAATAGTAATGTCTTTTGATATTTTATTAAAAATTTTCTCCTCTATCATATTGGAAATATAGTTATTTTTTATAAAACTTAAACGGGATTTTAAATTTATATAAGATAAGGGCATGGCAGTAGAAGATAGATAGTAAGCAAATAATGTTACTATAAGTGCAATATATAAAGCAGGTTTAGCTAACTGCAGATTATTTACGCCTGAGGCTTGCAATATGATTAACTGCCTGGCTGTTTTTAAATCGTTATACGTATAAATAACGGCAATAACGGTTATTATCGGCAATAAAACAAATAATAAAGAAGGCAATACTAGGATTATCAAATTAAAAAAATCCGTAATTTTTATACCTTTGTCAAAGAGATATAAAAGCTTTAATATTTGAGTAATCCACACCAAACTAGTTACCGAAAAAGTAACCGTGATAAGCAACGGAAAGATACTTCTTATAAAATATTTTTGATATAATAACATTGATAATTTATTGTAAATACAGTTTTATGTTATTTCTAGTCCTTCCTTACTTCCCTTATGTCATTCCTACTGCCCTTTATGTCATTCCTGCGAAGGCAGGAATCCAGAAAAATAATAGTCATCCTGAATTTATTTCAGGATCTACTACAAGAGATGCGCAAAACTTGTTCAGCATGACAAGAGTAAACAAGACTGGATTCCTGCCTGCGCAGGAATGACATTAAGCCACAAAGTCAAAATTCTTGCCTACTTTTATATATTCCCTAATTCGGCTCATTAGATTCTGAAAATATGTAAGATTATGCCAAGTCATGAGCATAGAGCCGAGTATTTCAGAGGTTTTAACTAAATGATGTAGATAAGCTTTAGTATAATTTGCGCAAGCAGGGCAAGAGCAATCAAATTCTAAAGGCTCGTTATCGTCGGCATATTTACTATTACGGATATTAACAGTGCCGTATTTTGTAAAGGCTTGACCGTTCCGCCCTGATCTTGTCGGGATTACGCAATCAAACATATCTATCCCCCTTTCAACCGCACCGATAATATCAAGAGGCTTACCCACTCCCATTAAATAGCGCGGTTTGTTTTGGGGCAATAAGTCAGGCGCATAGTCTAGCACTTTAAACATTAATTCCTGCCCTTCACCGACGGCAAGGCCGCCGATAGCATAGCCTTCAAAATCCAAATCTACTAAGTCTTTTGCTGAAAGTACGCGCAGTTCTTCATAAATCCCTCCTTGCATAATACCGAATTGACCGTAACCGTCACGCTTTACAAAAGCTTCCCGCGATCTATGCGCCCATCTACTCGTTAGCTGCATAGAGGTTTTGGCTTGCTCAAATGTTGCGGGGTAAGGGGTACATTCATCAAATGCCATTGTAATAGTGCTGCCGAGCAAATGCTGTATTTCGGTAGAATGCTCCGGAGTTAGCATATATTTATCACCGTTAATATGTGAGTTAAAAGCCACGCCTTCCTCGGATATTTTACGCAATTTCGATAACGACATCACTTGAAAGCCGCCGGAATCGGTTAATATCGGTTTATCCCAGTTCATAAATTTATGAAGCCCCCCAAGGCGAGCTATACGCTCCGCGCTCGGTTGCAGCATTAAATGGTAAGTATTGCCGAGTATCACGTCCGCGCCCGTATCTGCTACCGATTCCGGCAACATGGCCTTAACCGTTCCTCTGGTACCTACCGGCATAAAGGTAGGGGTACGAATCTCCCCGTGGGCAGTAGTAATAACGCCGCATCTTGCGTTGTTATGTTGATGATTTAATTTAAACGAAAATTTTTGCACTGATTTATACTTTGTGTTTTGAAGGTACATAGTACGCTGCGCAGTATATACCCTATGATTTTTACTTTATGTCATTCCCGCTGCCCCTTATGTTATTCCCGCGCAGGCGGGAATCCAGAAAAATAATAGTCCTCCTGAATTTATTTCAGGATGACTTTTTAGTATATTTTTCTGGATTGTAACAAAGCTTGCAGCGGTGAGCCATGACAATATCTATCTTTAGTTAGCAATGCCTTTACTTTTGCTCGCCAATCATATCATAAATTTCCGGCATATGAGTATGCTTGCACCACACTGATTTATTACCGATAATATATAAATTATTTTTAGCCCTGCTAATACCGACATTTAAGACATTCGGCTTATCGGTCATAATGCTTCTAGTACCTTTGTCTTCAGAACGTTGTGCGCCGAGTAACATAATAACCGTATCGGCTTCTTTACCTTGAAATGCATGTATAGTACCAATGTTTTTATCGCAAAAAATTTGTAACTTCTTCATTAGCTCTTGACTTGTAGTTAACTCTAAAATTCTCTTTTTTATATTCTTTTTAACATAAATACTAATTTTTATACATAGTTATTATATAAATTTGTTTTAATAAACTGTCAGGATTTTTTTGCTGAAAAATAAGTTTTAAAAATTCAAATAATTTTTTAAATTCGGCTTCAGATTCATGCTTTGCTTGATCAATACTATCATCTACAACATTTATCCATCTAGAATTTCCTAAAATTTCTTTAAGTTCTGATTTAACGAAGGTTACCGCAAAAATCATTTTATTGTCATAAGCGATTTTATTACAGATATCAAACATTGGATTTTGACATCTTCTATGTACTAATAAAGGAAAGCCGACGGTAACATCATTATATTTAGTTTGATATAAAGAATTACGATCGGCTAAATGTTGAGCTGAAACTTTAGAGGGTGACCAATCAGGAAACGAAATATTAAATTTATTACATAACGTTTTAATTAAATCTTGTTTAAGCATAGATATTGGTTGTGTTTGCATCGGATCACCGACTATTACAACATTTTTTGCTTTATAAATAGCACTAACTGCATATTGCGGCGGTGTTTGCCCTGCTTCATCAATTATTAACCATGGAAGACCATTATGAGCAAAATGTTTAAACATATTATCAAAAGAATGGAAAGTTGTGGATACTACCGGTACAACCATAAAAAAGTTTTGCCAAGCTATGTTCCAAATTTGAGGGTCAATATCTGCGCAAGGTCTACTTAAAATTTCTATAAATAAATTTAAACTACACCAAAAATTATCGGCGTTAGCGTTTATAAATACTTCATGTATTTTAGTAGCTTTAATAAATAATTCTGATCTAAACTGTTCAAATTTTTCATTAAAAAAAGGTGTCGTTTTATGGAGTTCTTTACGATTAGCCTCCCATGCTTGCCAAAAAGAATCCTCATCAAAGGCTTTAATATTAAAATCTTCATTCTTTAAAAGCTTTATAGGTTTAATCAGAGACTCTTTTATATTTTTTAGCTCTTTAATATAATCAAGCTTTTTAATTATTTCTTTTGAAAAAGCCAATTTATTCTTTCTTTCTTCAAAATGATGATATTTTTTTGTTTTAAAAAATTTATGAATTTTTTCAGATAACTTTAAACTAAAGCCTTTGAATTTTTTTTCTATTTCATTTATTTCAGATTCAATATTTTTTAGGATAAGATTTAGCTTAGTAATTTCCTCCGGATATTCTTCTTCACTAACCATATACTCATATTTATTTAAGATATCCCTTTTTTTCTTATTTTGAACAATTACCGTATCAATTGCATTATAAATATCGGTAATTTTTTTATGTAATTCCTTGAATTCTCGGCACTCTATATTCCATTTATTTTCTAACTCTGTCGGTGAATTACAATATTCGGGTTTATAGTGTTTAGGAGCATGATCTTTATGGTTACTATTCTTTAATAAATTTAAATATTGGCGCATTGTAAAAGTTTTGGCTTTTTGATTATCTTCATAACTTCTAATTGACCAAAATTTACTAATAAATTCTTTCCTATTGCTTGAATTACCCAGCACTGCAGCAAATATACCCCAACTATCTTTGTCAGTTAAAAGCCTACTAAAAAAATCTAATTTATCTCGATAAATTGGGTCTATTTTGGCATAAAGCGGTAACTCTTTTGAGATATTTTCTACAGCATTATTATTTGAAGAAGCTATAACAATACCGTAATCTTGTAAGTCTGATTTTAAAGGCTTTATATTATGCGTAAAAGATTTATGCGAGGATGAATATACATGATTTTTTTGTTTTTCAAATCCCTCGCTTGGGTGCTGCAACTGAGATAATTTTAAAGCCCGCTCAATATAGAGATTTGCAATTATATCAAACATCAAGGTTGTTTTACCGGTTCCGGGTGGACCGTTAACGGCAAAAAGCTTTTCTTTGGAATCCGGTAATATTGAATTAATTGCTGCGGCTTGCAAAGCAGCTAAAGAATTTTTGGGTGACGAGGGCCAGCGAGTAAATTGCATTCTGCTTGGCTGAAGTAAATTTTTAAAAGCCTCCAAATTCTCTAAAATATCTAGCGAATTTGGTTTATCCTCTAGTCCTAAATATTTAGCAATTGCAGAACCGGAGGAAATATTTTCTATATTATTTCTAACAAAATCTAGCGGTTTTAGAAAAAAACTATTAAACATTTCTAAAGACGGCGTATATCCTAGATTAGAGCTTTTTTCCTTTTCTTCTTCCTCTTTTTTCTTTTTTTGTGATGACGTAACTCTTCTAACGCATATTTCAGAGCGGTTAATTAAATATTTCTGATCAAGACATAACTCCATAATTAAAAAATCAATTATAAGATTAATATTTTTTGCATTTAATATTACCTTTTCTTCGGAGTCAATTTCGGCACACTTTAATGCTTCATGTATTAATGAATTATTTATATCATCAAAGTTAACCAATTTTTTAAAATCCTCTTCACAAAAATTGCTTTTTGTTATTTCTCCAAGCGCATAAGCGGCAGTAGAAATAATCATTGAATCTTTTACGTAATGCATATTTTCATCAATAATTAAAGCTGCAATCGGCGTAATAGTTGCAGCATCTTGATTTATATGATCTGCTAGAATTTCTTTATTTATTTCAGGTAATTTATTTACTTTTTTCCAAATATCAATTTCAGCATCTGACCATTTTAAATAACCTAAATAAATATTCCAATGAACAGTTACATCATTTTCATTAAGGTCTATACCAAGCTTTTGCTTATCAAAACTTTCAAAAGGTGCATCTTTTAATAAAAAAAGAGCTTCATGATTTTTTAACTCGCAATAAAATTTTTCTTCTTGCTCCGTATGCTTTTTTATTAGTTCAAAATAATTATTTAAATTTTCATTTTTGGTGGGCTTGATGACTTCAATAATTTTCCATACGTCTAAAATGGATTTTACTTGCTCAAGAGATTGATTGTACATAAACTTATATTAAGTAAAATTATGATATTAAGTATTTTTTTCTTGAATACCTCACTGCTTGCAGCGGCTCGCAAAGCATTATTGCGTGGATAGTACAAAGCACCTCCGATGTCATTCCCGCACCCCCTATGTCATTCCCGCGTAGGCGGGAATCTAGCCGTATTTATGTCATGCTGAACTTGTTTCAGCATCTTTTAGTAGATCCTGAAATAAATTCAGGATGACTTAAAAAGTATTTTTCTGGATTCCCGTTTTCACGGGAATGACATCAAAAATTCGAGCCATGCAACAACGCCGCCTTGAGCTAGAAATGACATCCTTTTTGAGGCAATTTCCGAGCCACACAACAACGCCTCCTCGCAATGAAGATGTATTTGTTAAACCGCCTCAACGCACATAGCCATACCCATACCGCCGCCGATGCAAAGGGTAGCGAGTCCTTTTTTAGCGTTAATCCTTTTCATTTGATGAATTAATGTAACTAACACCCTTGCGCCGCTTGCACCTATCGGATGACCTATTGCGACAGCTCCGCCATTCATATTGACTTTGTTTAAATCCCATTTCATTTCTTGATTAACGTAAACGCTTTGGGCGGCAAATGCTTCATTCGCTTCTATAACATCTAAATCCTCTACGCTCCAACCTGCTCTTGCTAATGCTTTCCTTGAGGCGGGAACGGGCGCAGTACCCATAATATTCGGATCGACACCGGCAGAGGCATAAGATACGATTCGGACTAAAGGAGTTAAGTTATGTTTTTTAAGTGCTTCTTCGGATACTATCATTAAACAAGCAGCACCGTCATTAATAGAAGAGGCATTACCGGCGGTTACCGTACCGTTTTTATCGAAAGCCGGACGAAGTTTACTTAAAATTTCCAGTGTGGTGTTTGGTCTAACAGTCTCGTCATGCTCAAAAATAATCGTATTTTTCTTAGCAACAACTTCTATCGGTAAAATTTCGTTTTTAAAATGCCCCTCTAGCTGCGCAGTTGCTGCTTTTTGATGAGACTTTAAGGAAAATTCATCTTGCATTTCACGAGTAATATTAAATTGCTTGGCAACATTTTCAGCAGTGATGCCCATGAAGCTACCGGAAAACACATCGGTAAGCCCGTCATATTGCATTAAATCAACCATTTTACCGTCACCGAATTTAAGACCGGCTCGTACATATGCGCCATGCAGTCCAAGCGACATATTTTCCTGCCCCCCCGCTATTACTATTTCGTTATTACCAGCTGCGATCGATTCTGCCGCTAAAGCCACAGTTTTAAGACCCGATCCACATACTTTATTTACTGTAAAAGCGGTAACTTCTTTCGGAATACCCGCATGAATTAAAGATTGTCTGGCCGGATTCTGCCCGCTGCCACCGGTTATAACTTGACCGAGTATTACCTCATTAATTAAAGCCGGATCAACTTTACTATCCTTTAAAATGGAGCTAATTATAGCCGCACCCAAATGAGGTGCTGCAATGGTACTAAGCCCACCTAAAAAAGAGCCGACGGCAGTTCTTTTTGCATGTGTTATATAAACTGTTCGTGTATTCATTTTTTATACTCCTTAAACAAGTTAACTAATTTATTATTTACTAAATAACTAATATGCCCTCCTTCTACTTCTAATAGTGTAGAATCTTTTAGCAACCGATGCAAAGATAAAATAGAGGATTTCGGTACTATTTGATCGTTATTTGCGGTTACAATATATACGGGCTGATTGATTAGCCCCAGATCAATTACCGTATTGTTAATTTTCCACCTAAGATTTGCAAACATATTATCGTCTAATATATTTTGCATGATTTGGTAATAAGTAGCTTTTGGCAAACTGTTACCCGACATTAACCAGTTTTCTATTCTAAACGCTAAATCTTGCTCCTTCAAAGAAGTTAAAGAAAAAAACTTATCTAACTTAACATTAAAATAGTTAGGGAATAAAAGAAAAAATAAAATTTGGAGGTGTATTTTAGGTATTACCGGTAAATTATCTACATAATAATCTAAGTCGAAATACCGGTGGAATTGCCGTATATAAAAAAAATGCGAAAAATCCCACGGTGTGGTAAGTAAAGTTAAAGTTTGTATACTCCCCGGAGCTATCACGTTTGCAGCTATTGCCAGGTTACCGCCGAGACAGTGACCTATTAAATTAATCGAAGTGATACCGCGTTTTTTTAACTTATCTATAATCTCAATTACTTGCCGTACATAATCATCTAGTAAATATTCGGGATTTTTAACTTCCGACCAATCAATTAAAAAAACTTCCCCACACTCTCTTAAATTATCGATAAAATTTTTATCACGACTTAAAAAAAGAATTTCCGGCGAATTGAAAATAGACGGGACAATAAGGAATGTTTTGTTAGGCTTCTTTACTTTAGAAATATCCTCGATGTCATTTCCGCGCCCCTTTATGTCATTCCCGCGAAGGCGGGAATCCGGACTTAATTTGTCAGGCTGAACTCGTTTCTCATTATTATATTCTGAAGCAAATTCATGGGGATTATTATTTTTCCTGGATTCCCGCCTTCGCGGGAATGACATTGCGGGATAATACAGCAATCTATAATATCTAGTTTGCATTACTTTTTTGCCAAGCTCTAAATATCTGCTACCTAAATTGTAAGTTTTTGAATAACTATTATACTGATCAAAATATTCTTGAAATTTATTGCTATCTAGCATTTTAAGTTCTTAATTTAAATTAGTAATTCTTGACAAAAAGCCTAATATGTTATATAAGTTTTGCACTTTTAATATTAGTGCATTTTAAAACTAATATGCAAGTTTATTTAGAAGTATAAGGGGATTGTCACCTAGTGCAGGCTTGTTGTGCGGATCGGAAAAACAGTGTTTCGACCATTTTTGCAAAGCGATCCGATGTCATACCGTGGCTTGACCCACTAGTGTACGAACGTTTAAATAAAGAGGTAAAAATTCTGTCATTCCGTGGCTACGACCACGGAATCCAGCTTATAATATCATAAAAAGATTCTAAAATAAGTCTAATATGGCTTTATTTTCCTGGATGCCGTGATCAAGTCACGGCATGACACAGCCTTTTTTCAACGTTCGTACAGTAGTGGGCTTGACCACGGTATCCAGAAAATCTTAATAATAAAGACTGGACCCCGTGGACAAGCCACGGGGTGACACCACTTCCCTTTGAAGTGCTTAAGTTTTTTTTTTGTCCCTAGGGCTTTATAATGCTAAGTACCTCGTCTTCATTTAGAAATAACTCCTTTAAAAGTAAATTTAGGGCTATGTTTTGGCCCGTGCATGGTCATGAGCTTGGGAAATTTATTCCTATGAGCGCTTTGATGTTTTGCATTTTGTTCAATCAAAATATCCTCCGAATTCTTAAAGATAGTATATTAATTTCTGAAATTAGCGCAGAAGTGGCAAGTTTTGCCAAAGTTTACTGTGTTACTCCGGCTGCCGCTATATTCGTTATTGCTTATGCTAAAATGGTTAATCATTTTACCTTTGAAAAAATTTTTTACTATTTAAGTTTATTCTTTGTCGGTTTTTTTGTTTTTTTTGCTTTTATCGTTTATCCGAATATTCACCTGTTTCACGCAAATCCCGATAATTTAGCACAAATGATGGAGGCATATCCTCATTTTAAATGGTATATAGCCTTGATAGGCAATTGGGCTTACATAGTATATTATAGTCTTGCCGAACTTTGGCCGAATATTTTTTACGTATTATTATTTTGGCAATTTGCTAATGAATTGACTACTACCGAAGAAGCAAAAAGATTTTATACGCTTTTTTCTTTATTCGGAAATTCTTCATTGATATTGGTCGGCTTTCTGATGATGAATTTAGCATCCGAGCAAACTATTATTAAATATTTTATTGATGTTTCCGACAATAAAATCATTCTTGTGCAAACCTCCACTGCTCTTGTAACCGTTGCGGCTATTGCTTCTTGTTTACTGGTAAAATTTATTACTAAAAACATATTTACTAACCCGACATTTTACGCCAAAGCAAAAAGCGGTAGGTCAACAAAAGACAGAATGGGATTGATAAAAAGTTTTCAATATATTGCAAAGTCCAGATATTTGTGGTTACTACTAATATGTTCGGCAGCCTTCGGGTTATCGATGAACTTAGTAGAAGCAGTCTGGAAAGCAAAAATT
The DNA here is from genome assembly GCF_964026565.1 of Rickettsia endosymbiont of Ceutorhynchus obstrictus. Classification (NCBI taxonomy): domain Bacteria; kingdom Pseudomonadati; phylum Pseudomonadota; class Alphaproteobacteria; order Rickettsiales; family Rickettsiaceae; genus Rickettsia; species Rickettsia endosymbiont of Ceutorhynchus obstrictus. Next base: position 70,783 of record NZ_OZ032162.1, on the reverse strand, counting down.
AAAGAATTATACCCAACGGTAAATACTTTTGCTGAATTTAACAGCTTATACATCCTTTGGACCGGCGTCGCTATTATGGTAATGACAATTATCGGTAATAATGTCATGCGTACCTATAACTGGTTTGTCGCAGCAGTAATTTCGCCGGTTATAATAATGATTACCGGCATATTATTTTTTATGTTGATAGTATTTGATCGGCAAATATTATCGCTTTTTGAAGGAGCGATTTTAATGACTCCCCTTGCTCTTGCCGTATCCATCGGCGCAATACAAAATATTTTAGCCAAAGGCACTAAATACTCAATTTGGGATACGTCAAGAGAGATGTTGTATATACCGCTTGATAAAGAGTTAAAAACAAAAGGAAAGGCTGCCGTCGACGTAATAAGTTCTAAGGTCGGAAAATCTTCAAGCGGGCTGGTACAGTCGATTATCTTTACTATAATACCGACAGCAACTTTTAGCTCAATCTCACCGATCTTAATGGTAATATTTACCTTTGTTTGTTTAGCATGGATTTATGCGGTAAGGAAAATATATTTTGAATATCAAAAAATAGCTTAAATTCACCTATCCTTAATGCCCTTATATTCCCGCAAAACATGGCCGGTATAAAGCTGACGGGGTCTGCTGATTTTCTGCTCAGGGTCTTCATGCATTTCTTTCCATTGAGCCATCCAGCCGACGGTTCTTGCTATTGCAAAAAGTACCGTGAACATTTGCGACGGTATACCCATAGCCTGATAAATAATACCTGAATAAAAATCAACATTCGGATATAATTTATGTTCAATAAAATATTGATCTTTAAGAGCGATGCTTTCAAGTTCTATGGCAATTTGTAATAACGGATTATTTTTCAACTGCCCTAGTTCATTTAATACCTCTTTACAAGTTTTTTTAAGAACCGCCGCACGTGGATCGTAATTTTTATATACTCGGTGACCGAAACCCATTAGCCTAAACGGATCGTTCTTATCTTTAGCTTTAGCAATAAATTTCGGAATATTTTCGGGCGTAGCGATCTCTTTCAGCATATTTATAACCGCCTCATTAGCGCCGCCGTGAGCAGGACCCCATAAAGAGGCAATACCCGTGCTGATGCAAGCAAAAGGGTTAGCGCCCGACGAGCCGGCTAGCCGCACTGTTGAAGTGGAAGCATTTTGCTCATGGTCGGCATGCAGAATGAATATTTTATTAAGAGCGTTTTTTATTATCGGATTTACCTGATATTTTTCACAAGGAGTAGCAAACATCATATATAAAAAATTTTCGGTAAAATCTAAATTATCGTTAGGATAAATAAACGGTTGCCCAATTGAATATTTATAAGACATTGCGGCAATTGTCGGTATTTTCGCAATCATCCTAATAGCGGTTAGTTCATAATCGGCATTTTTAACATTTAATAAATCGGGATAAAAAGCCGAAAGCGAACCGACTGCCGCAAGCATAATAGCCATCGGATGAGCGGAATTGCAAAATGTCGGAAATAAATTCCTTAACCGCTCATTAAGCAACGAATGGTGAGTAACTTGTTTATTAAAATCGTCATATTGTTCCTTATTCGGCAATTCACCGTTAATTAATAAATAAGCTACTTCTAAAAACTCACTCTGTTCGGCTAAAGTTTTGATATCATAACCACGATGCCGGAGTACGCCAAGGTCGCCGTCTATGTAAGTTATAGTAGACTGACAAGAAGCCGTTGACATAAATCCGGGATCGTAAGTAAAATAACCGGTTTCGGCATAAATCTTACTAACGTCAATGACGTCTTCCCCGATACTAGCCTTTTTTACGGGTAATTTAAATATTTTATCTTTAATTTTTAATTCAACAAATTCTGAATCATTACTATTTTTGTTACTCATATCCACACTTTATACTTTTGCTATACCAAAAGTATAACTCTACTTTAAGAAAAGTAGAAATAAATTCTATTTTTTATAAAATTTTTTTTCAAAATTTGTAATTTTATTCACAGAATCTAATCAGTACTGTAATTTATATTTTATAAATTCATTTAAAGCTTTTTTAACTATTCCATTTAAAGTATCCCCATGTTGTAAAGCATATAAGCTTGCTTCTTTATGTAACTCAGGTTCAATTCTAACATTAAAACTACCTTTAAATGGCTTATCAGATGTTTTACCAAGTGTATTACAATCTTCTAAATAACTATCTACCGCTTCATGAAACGATAATATTAAAGATTTGGCGTCAGAAGCCTCATAGCTTATCAAATCTCTTATAAATTCTATTTTACCAAAAAATAACTCTTCTGAAGAATCAAAATGTACTGATCCTAGATAGCCTTTATAACTTATAAAATCATTTTTTATCATATTAATTTCTCTTTTTTTGTTGTCATGCCGTGACTTGATCACGGCATCTAGTTAAAAATGTTAATCTTTAGCATTTTTTATTACTTTTTCTAGATTGCCACGCAGCCTATAGGCTGCTCGCAATGACGTTTTGACAACGTTCGTACAGCAGTGGGTCAAGCCACGGTATGACCTTAAGCGTTCAATATTTCAAAATAATATATTTATTAATACAAGTAACTAAAATTAGTTACAAATTTTGGGGTTGCTTAATAACTATAGATATCGTCATTGCGAACGACTGAAAGGAGTGCGGCAATCCAGAAAAATAATTAAAAATGCTAATCTTAACATTTTTAACTGGATTGCTTCGTCAATTACTATGTAATTTCCTCGCAATGACGTAGGATTTTCAAGTTATCTATAGTTATTAGGCAATCCCCAAATTTTATACTTTATGCTAAGTTCTTATTTGCAAGGTATTCCTTAATCTTAAGTAAATCATACCATGAGGTGCGTTTTTGCATAGGTTGCCGTAGTAAATAAGCAGGGTGAAACATAGCCGTAGTTTGGATAGGAGCAGTTAAATATTTGTTAGTGTACAAATAATATTCTTGCCTAATCTTAGTAATACCGGCATTTTTACCGAGTAAACTAGTTGCGGCAGTACTACCGACTAAAATAATTAATTTGGGATTAATCAGCGCAATATGTTTTTCGACGAAAGGTCTGCAAATATCGACTTCTTCGAGTGTTGGCTGTCTATTAGCCGGAGGACGCCAAAATACCGTATTAGTAATATAAGCGTTATCTTTTCTTGAAACCCCTATAGCCAGCAACATATTATCAAGCAAATTCCCACTTTCACCGCAGAAAGGTATAGCTTTCAAATCTTCATTACTACCGGGTGCCTCACCTATCAGCATAATAGCAGCTTTAGGATTGCCGTCACCGAATACCGTATTATTAGCCAGTTTCTTTAACTCACAGCCATTGAAATTTAGTAGAGATTCTTTCAATTCTGCTATATTATTAGCTTTATCGGCAAGAGACCTTGCTAAAGTAATATTTGTAGTTTCTTGAGAAAAGTTTGACGTATTAACAACTACCACGCTTTTTTTCATAGGTTCAACTTTAGAATTTTCTAGTAATACAGGAGAAGCTTTTTGCTCCGTTTGTTTTATTACTTTATTTATTTCTATTTCTTTTATTGATTCTGAGCAATAATATTCTATACCGATTGCTTGCAACCACTTAAGACGATCGGTTTTTTGTGTTAAATAATCCATTTTAATCTATAGTTCTTTCTATTATAATGTTTAAAATCGATGTCATTCCTAGCTCAAGGAGCGTTGTTGCATGGCTACCGGAATCGTCATTGCGAGGAGGCATTTATGCCGACGCGGCAATCCGGTCCTTGTCATGCTGAACAAGTTTTGCGCATCTTTTTTTAGTAGATCCTGAAATAAATTCAGGATGACTTTTTTGTTTTTTCCGGATTCCCGTTTTCACGGGAATGACATCGAAAGGTTTTATCGATCCACCAAACAATGCTCGCAAGCATGATATAAACCACGACCCTTTAAATTATACTTGAATATATATGATAAAATACCACGTACCGCCTGAGTTAAGCGGCTCCAGGCTTGATAAAGCCTTATCTACTCTTCTTAATCAAGTTTCAAGGAGTCAAATTCAAAAAGCTATTAAAGCTTCTTGCGTCCAAGTTAATGAGGTAATTATTTCCGATTCTAACGTTTCGGTCAAGGAGAATGATGTTATATTATTTGCCTTTAAAGAACCGGAGCCGGTAACGATGAAAGCACTTGATCTTAAACTTGATATAATTTACGAGGATGAAGATTTAATCGTAATCAACAAAGCCGCCGGTATGACGGTACACCCTGGAGCCGGTCATTATCAAGATACGTTAGTCAACGCTTTATTATACCATACTAGGGTTTTATCCGATATCGGTTCACCGGAAAGACCCGGAATAGTTCATCGTTTAGATAAAGATACTTCGGGATTAATGGTAGTTGCTAAAAATAATTTTGCTCATATGCATCTGGCAAATCAAATAGAGAAGCGGCAAGTGGTACGGAAATATAAAACATTAGTATGGGGAGTAATTAATCCGCTAGAGGGAATAGTTAAAAATAATATCGGGCGCAGCCGCGTAGATCGGCAAAAAATGACGATATTAAAATACGGCGGCAAAGTGGCTATCACTCATTATAAAACAATAGAGCTATTTTTTAACGGCTTTATCAGCATGGTCGAGTGTAAACTTAGCACAGGCAGAACTCATCAAATTCGAGTGCAGCTAAGTAATTTAAAGCATTCTATTGTCGGCGATCAATTATACGGCAATAACGATAGAAAAGTAAATTATAGCCCGCCGGCTTTGCAATCAAAGTTATTGAATTTTAAACGCCAAGCTCTGCACTCATGGTATTTAAGCTTTACTCATCCGGTAAGTGAGGAAATAGTTGAGTTTTCCGGCGATTTACCGCAAGATATGAAAGAGATTATAGATAATAATACCGAGAGATTTCAAAAGTTTGTAGAACTTAAAAAACGAGTACCGTTAGGTAATGTAGATGAGATTTTAGAAATGAAGAATTTCGATAGAGAATAAATTTCCATGCAATGTTCTATAAAGCAAGTTTTAAGTGCCGCAGCAGATAAATTAAATAAAATAGGTATCAATTCGCCGCAATTAGAAGCACGAATTTTATTACAGTATGTTACAAATAAATCCCTCCAATATTTGCTTATTAATCTTGATGAGCAGTTAAACAAAACAGAGATAGAAGCTTTTGAAGAAGTTTTAGCAAGAAGATTAAAGCACGAACCGATAGCATATATTACCGGCGTTAAAGAATTTTACTCGCATGAATTTATCGTTAATAAGCATGTATTAATCCCACGTGCGGATACGGAGTTATTAGTTGATAGTGTAATGAGTAGTTTTCAATGTCATTCCCGCGAAAACGGGAATGACATAAAAGAAGAATTCAATAATGAACAAACAAAAATCCTAGAGCTCGGCATCGGTAGCGGCTGCATTTCTGTAAGTTTGCTGCTTGCTATTCCTAATTCTACGATTATCGCAACCGACATAAGTAAAGAGGCGATAGAGGTTGCAAAAAATAACGCTTCAAAACATAAGGTAAGCGACCGAATAAAAATAATTCATAGCGATTGGTTTGAAAATATAGGGGAAGAAAAATTTGACTTTATCGTTAGTAATCCGCCTTATATTTCACCGGCAGAAACTGCAAATATGGCAGTCGAGACAATTAATTACGAACCGCATCTTGCTTTATTTGCCGAGCAAGAAGGGCTACAAGCTTATTATATAATTGCGCAGAAGACCAAAAGATTTTTAAAACCGAGCGGTAAGTTAATAATAGAAATCGGCTATCTGCAAGCGGAAAAGGTAAGCAAAATCTTTAATGATTACGGTTATATTATTGATCATATTTATAAGGATCTACAAGGTCATCCGCGCGTACTCGTAATATCATATGCCGGTTTAAATCGGTCATATGCGAGGCGAATCGGCAAAAGCCTGTCATCTTTACAACAAAATTTACTAAAAACCGAATTACCGAATTATCTATTTTCTAACGAAAAAATAAAATTCGAGAAACGTAAAATATTTTTAGAGATCGGCTTTGGTATGGGCGAGCATTTTATCCATCAAGCTAAAAATAATCCGGAAGCGCTTTTTATCGGTGCGGAGGTATATTTAAACGGCGTAGCAAATGTTTTAAAGCTAGCACTCGAACAAAATGTGACAAATTTTTTACTGTGGTCTAATAATTTAGATTTAATATTATATGAACTACCGAATAAAATACTAGATGGGATTTATATTTTATTTCCCGATCCTTGGCCGAAAAACAAACAAAAAAAGAAACGTATTTTGAATCCGGAGCGATTAAATATTTTACAAAATAAATTAAAAACTAACGGCAATCTAATATTTGCTTCGGATATTCAAGATTATTTTAATGAGGTGCTTAAGCTAATTCAACAAAATCCTAATTTTCAAATTGCAGATAATGACGATTATTATCAACCTCACGATAATTATATAATTACCAAATATCACCAAAAAGCTATTAATGAAGATAGAGCCGCAAAATTTATAAGAGCTATAGTCAAATGATCCTCTCTCGCCTTGTACAGCGTCATCTCGATCGCTTGATACAAGCAAATTTTCGACATTCGCCTATACTCACGGCGTTGTTGCATGGCTCGAATTTTCGATGTCATTCCCGCGCAGGCGGGAATGGCATAAGAGGGCGGCATTGTTGCATGGCTACCGGAATCGTCATTGCGAGGAGGCACAAAGTCCCGACGTGGCAATCTAGGAAAAAAATAGCCAGGAATGCTATGGGAATTATTATTTTCTGGATTCCCGCTTTTAGCTAGAATGACATACTGCTGCTTTTATCGAGCCATGCAACAAAGCCTAAGAGGGCAGGGAATGACATATGAATTTCACTTCTTATTATCTTCGTAAATCTGCTCTACTACCCCGTCAAGCCCCATTAAAAATGTATAAACTTTAAGGTGAGGAAATTTTTCGTTAATTATTTCTCTTGCCTTATTTAAAATTTCTGCATGTGCCGCTGTTTCTTTTTCAGGGGTTTCAAGATATTCTTCACCGACAAGAAGCTTATAAGCTCCGCATTCACGGTGATCAAGAAAAATAATTTGTTTAATATTATGTAGTTTTTGTAAAATCTCAATAACATCTTCAATTGTTTTACCCCAATAAGGATATTGATTATTGACTAAAGCAAGGGAGGAACCCGGAAGCGATACTTCATCATAGTCATCTAGCAAATTTAATTCGTTCATAAAATCAACGGTTTCATCTCTCAAACGAAAGTCAACACAAGAAATAAGCAGAGTAGAAGCTGTATTAAGAATACGAAGATGTTCGTTACTTACTTTTACTTTTAAAACTTTTTTGCCGGCAAGAGCATCTTTACTATTACTATCGGCATAAAGATTGAAATTAGATAACATAATTAACCCTAAAATTATATATTTTATATACAGCATAACATAACCCTCATTTAAAAATATTTACTACACGCCTTAAAATAAGAATAACCGGTTATAATTGTTAAAAAAGCAGCAATCCATAAAATTATTTCTCCGAATAAATCCAAATAAGCAATACCGGAACCTTTTGACCCCAGTATTAATATCGACAAAGCAAACATCTGCAAAAATGTTTTCACCTTAGCAAGCCTTGATACCGGAACGCTTACTTTAACTAAGGCTAAAAACTCCCGTAAACCGCTAACTAAGAATTCCCTAGCTAAAATTAGTAAGCAAGGTATTTCTCCTACCATATCTTTTTTTAATAACATTATAATAACGCAGCCGACTAATATTTTGTCTGCTACAGGATCGAACATCCTACCGAAATTTGAAACTAAATTAAATTTTCTTGCTATATACCCGTCAAAAAAATCGGTAATACTGGCTAAAATAAATAATACTGCCCCAAGCCTATGAGCAAAGGGATGATCTAGATAAAAAGTCATTACAATAACCGGAATGACGATAATTCTAGCTATCGTCAGATAATTCGGTAAATTTTTATCAATTTTCATCAACTAATAATTTTTATTTGTCATAAAATGTTTAAGGTTATTATCGTTACAAATAATCGTCATTGCGAGGAGGCACAGGCATTATTGCATGGCTCGATAAAAGCAGCAGTATGTCATTCTAGCTAAAAGCGGGAATCCAGAAAAAACACTTAAAATAAACAAACTTATATAAAAATTTACTATATAATTCGCTTAAATACTTTTCTGGATTCCCGCCTGCGCGGGAATGACATCGAAAATTCGAGCCATGCAACAACGCCGGTGTTTCTTCTTAAATTGATATCATGCACCCACCTATCGCATGCAAAACTACTTATCCAGCCTATTAATATAATATTGCTGAATTATAGATAAAATATTATTCCAAGACCAATAAATTAATAGTCCTGCCGGAAAACTGCTAAACATTACTAGAAAGATTAACGGCATAAACTTCATTACTTGAGCTTGAACGGGATCAGCCGGCTCAGGACTCATTCTTTGCTGCAAGAACATAGTTATAGCCATCAAAATAGGCCACGCTCCAATCATTAGGAAGCTAGGGGGGGAAAACGGTATTAAACCGAATAAATTAAAAATCGTGGTAGGATCAGGTGCCGATAAATCCTTAATCCAACCGTAAAACGGTGCATGACGCATCTCAATAGTTACATATAATACTTTATATATCGAGAAAAATACCGGAATTTGAACAAGTATCGGTAAACACCCGGCTACCGGATTTACTTTTTCTTTTTTATATAGAGTCATAATTTCTTGATTTAAGCGGACTTTATCCTCACTATATAAGCCTTTTATACGTTCAATCTCCGGCTGTAAATTCTTCATTTTCTTCATTGAACGATATGATTTATTAGCCAAAGTAAACATTAACAGCTTAATAAGCACCGTCACGATTAATATACTAATACCGAAATTACCTACATAACGGTAGAAAAAATTCATCGCATAGAAAACCGGCTTAGTGATAATATAAAACCAACCGAAATCAATAGCTCTATCAAAAAGTTTGATGTTATATTGCTTTTCATATTTATCAAGTAAATCAACTTTTTTTGCACCGGCAAAAAGTTTTTGAGAAATAGTAAAATTTTGTCCGGGCTTTATAATTTGCATGGATGAAATAAAGTCTACCTGGAATCTCTCCACTCCTTGCTTGGCAGCATAATTAAAGTTAGAACTATATTGATTTATTTTATCCGGAATTAAAGAAGCAAGCCAATATTTATCGGTAATACCTATCCAATCAACAATCGAGGTAGCAAATTTTTCGCTCTTCTTATCTTTAATAGTATCGTAAGAATATTCTTCAAGATTTCCATTAATACAACCGATCGGACCTTGATGTAATATATTAACGGCTTTTTCGGACGAAATATATTTACGGTTAATTAAACCGTAAGATTGAACGGGAATATCCTTGTCACTGTTATTAACTATAGTTTGTTCTATATTAAATAAATAATTATCATCTAAGCTAATAGTAACTAAAAATTTAACATCATCCTCATTTACCCAAAATAAATTAATCGGATTTGTCGGAGTAAGTAGATTACTATCGCTACGCCAAATAGTTTCGCTATTCGGCAAATCTACGGTTGATAAGTTACTCACCCAACCCATTTCAACAAAATAAGCATTTTCCGTGTTAGCAGGCGAAAATAGCACTACTTCGGGGCTATCTTTTGATAAATCTTGCTTATATTTACGCAAAATTAAATCATCAAACCGCAGCCCTTTTAAGGAAATAGAGCCGTTAAGCGAACTTGATTCTATTTTAATACGCTGGTCTAGATTTACCTCTTCAGTTTTAGACTCCGACTTTATCAAGCTTACCTGTTGTTTCTTTAAATTCTCTACTTTTTTGGTATAAGCCTCTTGTTGTCGAAGCTTTTTTGCTTGTGGTGCCGTATAAAAATACTGCCAGCCGAAAATAATACTTAAGGACAATACAACTGCCGCTATAAGATTAATTATATTATGATTCATTATAAAGTCTTAATTTTTCAATATTTTAGTGGTATTGAGTTTTATAGGATTTATATAAAATAATCAAGAGATTTACAATTAATTACTTTCATGTCATTCTCACAAAGCATTAGCGTTTGTTGTATGGCTCTAAAAAAGTGCCGTATGTCATTCCCGCGCAGGCGGGAATCCAGACTTTTCCTTGTCATCTTGGACTTGTTTCAGCATCTATTAAAAGATATCCTGAAATAAATTCAGGATTACTATAATTTTCTGGATTCCCGCCTTTAGCGGCTTTGTTGCATGGATCGAAAATTGCTATATTTTGGGTATTCTTTAAAAGTACCGCGATGTCATGCCGTGGCTTGACCACGGCATCCAGTCAGGCTTTTTAATTTTTTCTGGATACCGTGGTCAAGCCCACTACTGTACGAACGTTTAAATAAAGAGGTAAAAATTCTGTCATTCCGTGGCTACGACCACGGAATCCAGCTTATAATATCATAAAAAGATTCTAAAATAAGTCTAATATGGCTTTATTTTCCTGGATGCCGTGATCAAGTCACGGCATGACACAGCCTTTTTTCAACGTTCGTACAGTAGTGGGTCAAGCCACGGTATGACAAGTTTTAAGCGATTTTAACCATCCATGCAACAACACCGCCTTTAGCTAGGAATGACATTATAAGATTCTAAATCACATTTTGTACAATACCTATATTTTGGAATATTGTTAATTTAAATTCCGGTAATATAGAAATTAAATGTTCAAAAATATCGCCCTGTATATTTTCATACCCGACCATACCGACCTCTTTAACGAAAATATATATCTCTATCGGTAAACCGTTAATTGTCGGAGCAAGCTGTCTTACTAAAAAAGTAAAACCTTCTTGATATACGGCAGGGTTATTTTTCAAATATTCTTGTATGTATAATTTAAATAGTTTGAGATTAGTTAAGTCTTTATTTTCATTATCAAAATTAATATTATTAATTACATTTTTTGAAAGATACAGCGATTTTTTTAATTCTTTTAAAAAAGTAGCATCACAAAAATTAATAGTTGTCATATTAATATTAAGAACTCTTTGAACCCTTCTGGCCCCCGCTTCACTGATTCCGCGGTAATTCGTCACATTGGTATTTACAATATTATAAGTGGGAATCGTCGAGATAGATTGGTCGAAATTCCTGATACTTACCACGGAAATAGTAATTTTCTCAACAGTCCCTTCAATATCACCGACACGTATCCAATCACCGATATGAATTATACCTTGACTAGTCAGTTGCAGGCTAGCGAGTAATCCTAAAACGGTATCTTTAAAGACAAATGTTAATAAAGCCGCCGCTGCGCCTAAGCTTGTTAAAAACGTCCTCAGAGAAATATTTAAAAGATAAGAAATAGTTACGATAATCGCTATAGCTATTACCATAATTTTTAATATTTGGAAATATAAGCTAAGCGGAGCGTTTTTAGAAACAGCTTTAATTTTATGTTGATAAAGATCGGCAGCAGCATCGGTAATAGATAATAGTAACATCGTTAAAGATATACTAGTATATAAGATTACTACGGTATCTTTAATATTAATTAATACGTGCGAACCAAAGGAACTCGGCTTGAAAATATTACCCCAAAATATAAAATAAATTCCAAGTAAACTATGTAATAAATAGCGAAATATGGAATATTTTCTTAATATTTTTTCATAATCATCATAATGATGCTTAGCCATGTAATTTTTAATAGGTGCAAAAACCAGTTTTTGAATAAATAAAACTAAGGGAATAAGAGACAATAACATAATGATCAGCATTATAATTTCAGCACTAAGTCTATTATATAAATCTATTAGATATTGCATATTCCCCCCATTATTATTATGGTTATATATTTGGTTAACTTGAATGGTGTTGCTGTACGGCTCGAATTTCCGATGTCATTCTAGCTAAAGGCGGGAATCCATTTTGTGCGTCATTCCGAATTTATTTCGGGATATCTTTTAATAGATGCTGAAACAAGTTCAGCATGACAAGAATGGATTCCCGCCTTTAGCTAGAATGACATCGAACCATTTACAAAATATACATCTTGACTAAAAATTTTATGCTTATCAACAAAAATATTCTTTTTATATGGTTTTCCCGAATATTGACCCTATTATTTTTTCTATAGGACCGCTTGCCGTTTCTTGGTATTCACTTTCTTACGTTACGGGTATTTTGCTCGGTTGGCGGTATGCGAGTAAAATTATAGAAAAATTTAACCTTTCAATTACCAAAAAGAATTTGGAGGATTTTATTAGCTGGGCTATTATCGGAATAATAGTCGGCGGCAGAATAGGCTATGTTTTATTATATAACCCTTACAAATATTTAACAAACCCGATTGAAATTTTAAAAACCTATGAAGGCGGAATGTCCTTTCACGGCGGTCTTATCGGTCTTATAATTTCTGCTTATTTTTTCTGTAAAAAGCATAATATTAACCTTTTAAGCCTTGCAGATATTATATCAAGCGCTGCGCCGATCGGTTTATTTTTCGGTAGAATTGCCAATTTTATTAACGGTGAATTATACGGTCGAGTAACTAGCTCTTCTTTCGGGATGATTTTCCCGAATAGTGATTTACGACCACGTCACCCTAGCCAATTGTACGAAGCATTTTTTGAAGGTTTAGTATTATTCCTTATTTTAGCATGCTTAGTATTTAAATATCAAACTATTAAACGATCCGGTTTAACTTTTGGAATATATTTGGTATTTTACTCTATTTTCCGAATAATTATCGAAACTTTTCGAGAACCCGATATACAAATCGGCTTTATTTTTGATACCCTAACTATGGGTCAGATTTTATCACTGCCTATGTTGTTATTGGGTATATATTTGGTTAAATTGAAGGGCTGTCGTACCGTAGCTTGACCGGTATCCGATTCTTACTTTTCCGGTATTAGGGGCGTTGTTGCATGACTCGAATTTCCGATGTCATCAACTGCGATTAAACTCACTACTATACGAACGTTGAAAAAAGGCTGTGTCATGCCGTGACTTGATCACGGCATCCAGGAAAATAAAGCCATATTAGACTTATTTTAGAATCTTTTTATGATATTATAAGCTGGATTCCGTGGTCGTAGCCACGGAATGACAGAATTTTTACCTCTTTATTTAAACGTTCGTACAGTAGTGGATTAAACTACTATATTACATTCACATAATAGTTTCTATTGACTAATTTTTAATATAATAATATGATATCGCAAGTGTTTATAATTTTTTAAAGAGATATTTTTCATGTTCGCAGTCATAAAAGCAGGTGGAAAACAATATAAAGTAGGTACAAACAGTATCATCAAAGTAGAAAAGATTGAAGGAGAGCTTGGTGCTAAAATCAGTCTTGATCAAGTTTTGATGATAGGTGAAAACTCGAAACCGTCTTTTATCGGTACTCCAATGGTAAAAGGGGCGGTTGTTACCGCTGAGATTACCAATCAATTTAAAGATAATAAAATTATCGTCTTTAAGAAAAAGCGTAGGAAAAATTATCGTCGTAAAGCCGGTCACAGACAGGAATTAACAGAGTTAAAAATATTAGATATTACTAAACAATAATACTAGACTCTGTGAACATTTCTAATTAATTTATATTTTGAGGTATTTTTTAGCGAAAATTAATAAGATTTTTGTAGGAATAGTTATTCTTATTTCAAAAAAATCTTATAATTTGCAGCAAAAAAGAGCCAAAATTATGTTATTTTAGAAATATTTACAGAGTCTAGACAATAAAGGAATTATAAAATGGCAACCAAAAAAGCTGGCGGTAGTTCTAGGAACGGAAGAGATTCAGCCGGACGAAGGCTAGGAGCAAAAAAAGCAGACGGTCAATATGTAGTACCCGGTAATATTATTGTCAGGCAACGCGGTACAAAAATTCATCCCGGAAAAAATGTCGGTCTTGGTAAGGATCACACTATCTTTGCGTTGATAGAAGGCTTGGTTGAATTTGTAACTAAGAAAGATCAAAAATTTGTTAATGTTAAAGAAGCAAAAGTAAGTGCGTAGGTACTCAAATCGTCATTGCGAGCCGCTGTAGGCATTGTTGCATGGCTCATAATTTACCGTATTATGGTTATACAAGTATGGTGTCATACCGTGGCTTGACCCACTACTGTACGAACGTTTAAATAAAGAGGTAAAAATTCTGTCATTCCGTGGCTACGACCACGGAATCCAGCTTATAATATCATAAAAAGATTCTAAAATAAGTCTAATATGGCTTTATTTTCCTGGATGCCGTGATCAAGTCACGGCATGACACAGCCTTTTTTCAACGTTCGTACAGTAGTGGGCTTGACCACGGTATCCAGAAAAAATCTTAGTAAAAGACTGGATGCCGTGGTCAAGCCGGCTTTGTTGGATGGCTCGAATTTTCGATGTCATTCTAGCTAAAAGCGGGAATCTAGAAAATGTTTAAGCGAATTATATAGTAAATTTTTATATAATTTTGTTTATTTTGGGTGTTTTTTCTGGATTCCCGCTTTTAGCCATAACTGTCCGAAGTTGAAAAATAAATAGAGAAACTGTTTGAGTTTTTCACTCTATTATATATCAAAATAGTAGTATTTTTAGCATTAACGGCAAAAAAAGTACTATTTAATAATCTTAATTTTTTAACTTCGGACAGTTATGGCTTTTAGCTAGAATGACATACTGCTGCTTTTATTGAGCCATGCAACAAAGCTGCGACTGGAAGGAGCGCAGCAATCTAGGAAAAAAATAACAAGAAATGCTATGGAAATTATTATTTTCTGGATTGCCGCTCTGAACTGCGTTCCTCCTCACAATGACGGACTTACGTTTTTGCTCCTTAAGTTGACACCCATGCGCCGCAGCTAGGAATGACATCGAAAATTTGAGCCATGCAACAAAGCCATTACCTCACGGGAATGACATCTTCAGAGATTATTCCCTAAATTAAAGTCTATGTACAATAACGCCTTCCCCTCAATAACAAGGCTTTTATAATTTATGGCCTTAATAATTCAAAAATTCGGCGGTACTTCCGTCGCCAACATCAATAGAATAAACGAAATTATTCCTATAATTAAATCTGAGCTAACACAAAATAATCAGGTAATAGTGATTGTTTCCGCTATGGCAGGGGTAACAAATCAACTAGTTACCTTGTGTAATGAGATATCACATCTTAGCAATGCAAATCAACTGGCGGAATATGATGCTGCTCTTTGTAGCGGTGAAATGGTTACCTCTTCGTTGCTTGCTTTAAGATTGCAGGAAGAAGAAATAAATGCTAGATCAGTATTCGCTTGGCAATTACCCATCATAACCGATAGTAATTATAGCAAAGCTTTAGTCGAATCAATATCTACATCCTTATTAAAAGAATGTATAAATCTCAACATTATTCCGGTAATTGCCGGTTTTCAAGGAATAAATTACTTGGGTAGGCTATCTACCTTAGGTAGAGGCGGCTCGGATACTAGCGCGGCTTTAATTGCTGCGGCGATGAAAGCCGATAGATGCGATATATATACCGATGTTGAAGGGGTATTTACTGCCGATCCAAGAATTGTTCCCAAGGCAAAAAAATTAAATCATCTGAATTTTGAAGAAATGCTCGAATTTGCCTCAAGCGGGGCAAAGGTGCTTCATCCTAGAGCGGCAGAAATAGTAAAGCGCTATCAAATACCTATGCGTGTTCTTTCTTCTTTCACTTCAAAAGCAACCGGTACATTAATTACTTCAAAGGATAAAATTATGGAAAATAGAGTAATTACCGGTATTACGTCTAATAAAAACTTATTAAAAATATTAATAGAAAATCCGACAATAAGTTTTATCAAAACCGCCAATATGCTTGCCGCAAGCAATAGCCATATCGAATTAATGCAGGAAATTGAACCGAAAAAACAATATAGTTTCATCACCGGTTTAACTGATAAAAATAACTTACAAAATTTGCTCACTAATCTAAAGAAAAATAATCAAATAGGTAATTTTGTTCTTGATGTCGAAATCGCTATAGTGTCAATAATCGGTTACGGCATTAAAAATGATCATAGCTTACTTGAAACTATATTAGCTAATTTAGAAAAAGATAATATAACAATAAAAATGGTGCAAATATCAGAAATTAAAATTTCTCTCTTGATAAACGATCAAGATACCGAAAAAACAATCTGTAATTTACATAATCTCTTTGAAGTATCGTCTGCTATCTCTTAAATATGGCGTTGTTGCATGGCTACCGGAATCGTCATTGCGAGCGACCAAAGGGAGCGCGGCAATCTAGAAAAATTATAGTCATCCTGAATTTATTTCAGGATCTTTTGCAAGAGATGCTGAAGCAAGTTCAGCATGACAAAAACTAGATTGCCACTCTAGACTACAGCTAAATTCAGAAAGATTTAGACAAGATAAATTTAAAGGTGAGCTAAGCTACCGTACTAGAGTACGTGAGTACAGGCGAATCCGGAAAAATTCACTTGTATCAACCTTTCTGAATGACGCTGTACGTCCCTCCTCGCAATGACGGGGTAAGATCGAGCCATGCAACACCCCCCAAAATATGAGCAAAATATATATACCGCTACCGATTATATATTATGACTAGATTTTGTATAATTTGTTTTATTAGTGTTCATTTAATATATTAAACTTAATAATTTCCGTATAAATATCTTCTATTTACGGCTTATTAGATATATATTAAAAAAAATAAAATTTTTTGGATGGTGTAAAATCTTGAGCTAATGGCTTATTTGGTGTTTATTTTACTCCTCTGCTATATACCCCTTTGCTCTCAAGGCTAGGCTTATATAACTTAAAAAGCAAAAGCAGGACTCTTAAGAAATTAATAATTAAAAAAGTGCTAGTTTTAATAATATATGTGACGGTTCTTATAAAATAAGTCATAGTCAATATAGATAGGTAGGTTTAAAACTATAAATTCGTTCATTAGAAATAAATTTTTGTAGGCCTTCAATGCTTCTTAAAGATAAATTTTACGGGGAAAAGTAATAATGAGCGGTGTTAAAAAAGAATATTCAAAAGGTGAGTATAGTAAGCATTTAAGAAATTTTATAAATAATACGTTAAAAGAAGATGGATTAAGCTCATATGAGTTGAGCAGAATTATGGGTTGTAGTGAAACGGTACTTGGAAGTTTTCTAAAAGGCGGTACAAAAACACTTAATAGCGGTACAGTCGTGGAATTAGCAAAATATAAAAATGCTTCTTTAGATGAAGTATTAGGCAGGAAGGTTAAGGAATCGTTACAAGAGGTAAAAGTAAAAAATGAGAAAGATCAGAATATATTTAAAAAGGATGAACAAAAAATACCGGCATTTTTGAGCAAGTTAGCCCCTGAAGCACAACAATCACTTATGGCAATAAGAGAAGACGCAAAAAAATTTAAATATAATAGCACCTCTAATAATAAAGAACCAAGTGGACAACATAGAAAACCGTTTAAACCTACCGAACGCACTCGTTAGATATAAATTATAATTGCTTGACTACATACTATCCCGCTCAACTAACTTGCCTATAATAATTTCTTTTTTACTTCCCTATACAAAAATTTTTAAATATTTCACCTAGTATTTCTTCTATATTGATGGAGCCGGTAATTGCACTAATAGCTCTAATTGTCATTCTAATATCTTCGGTGGCTAGAACTAAATCTTTCTCCAAATTAAAACTTGTTAACGCCGCTAGGGCTTGCTTTAAATAACGACGATGACGTTCCTTAGTTATATAAGGTGTTTCGGTTAAGCCGGCAATATCTGCGGCAATATTTTCAATATTTTTGAGTATCTCCTGCATGCCGATATTTTCTTTTATTGAAACTTTTAAACAGTTATATTTGTCTTCAATGGAAAATACTTTATCCAAGTCGCTTAAATCGATTTTATTGATAATTATTATAGTATTATTATCAATTAAATCAGTAATAGCCTCATTTAAATTTGAATCTAATAAGATTAATTGTTCTACGTCAAACATAATGATTTTAATATCGGCTTTTTTAGCTGATTCTATAGCTCGTTTAATGCCTTCTTGTTCAATTAAATCATTACTTCCCGATCTTATACCGGCGGTATCTTGTAAAATAATAGGATAGCCGCCGATATCTAAATGACCTTCAATTATATCCCTCGTAGTACCTGCTATATTTGAAACAATGGCTATTTCTCGTTGCATTAAAAAATTTAGCAAACTAGATTTTCCGACATTTGGCGCCCCGACTATTGCTAGTTGTATACCGCTTCGGAGTAATTCCCCTCGACGATTATCGTTAAGATAACTTGTTAATTCGTCTTTGAGTTTAGTACTAATATTCATTACTTCAGTAAGTACGACATTTGGAATATTTTCGTCGGGAAAATCTATATAGGCTTCAAGTAAACTGATTATCCTTAAGAGACTCGCACGCCACCCATTATATAAATCTTCAAGCGCTCCTCCTGCCTGTCTGATTGCTTGCTTATGTTGCATAATAGTTTCTGCTTCAATTAAATCGGCAATCCCTTCGGCAGCGGTTAAGTCAAATTTACCGTTTAAAAAAGCTCTTTTGGTAAATTCCCCTGCTTCCGCTATTCTAAGACCCGCAATATTTAGTAGCACACTCGTAAGCATTATTGCAATTGCTTTGCTACCGTGTACATAAATCTCTATCGTCTCTTCGCCGGTAAAGCTGGCGGGGGAAGGGAAATATACTACCATGGCATTATCGATTAGCTCACCGGTTTCGGGATCGATAAGTTTTTGATAATACATAAATCTCGGTTTAAAATTCTTTTTCCTAGTTAGCATTTTTAAAGAGTCTAAACTTTTAGGACCGGAAATTCTAAAAACTGCTACCCCGGCTCTACCTTGAGCCGAACTTTGAGCAAAAATCGTTTCCACTATATTTCTATGCCTCTTGCGTTAGTCGTGTGGTGTGATATAATGCTATCTATAGCATATATATAATGTGAGTTTAAGGGAATTTTGACTATATTGTCATTTTTGCGTGAGTGTTATTAAACACCTTCGATGTCATTTCCGTGAAAACGGGAATCCAGGCTTTTTTTGTCATGCTGAACTTGTTTCAGCATCTTTTTAATAGATCCTGAAATAAATTCAGGATGACTTAAAAGTGTTTTTTCTGGATTCCCGTTTTCACGGGAATGACATCGAAGATGCTTTAATCAATCCACGTAACAATGCTACGCAGGAATGACATTAAGAGAAATCCCTCAAGCTCACATTATATAGTAAAATTATAATTTTAGGGTAAATATGGTAACAAACTTATCGTCGTTCAATTCAAGTAGATTAAATTGCCAAGTACCGAGTTATAAAACAGAGATTTTAGAGCTTAGTACGTCACGTAAAGGAGAATTATTTTATATTGAATTTATTCAAAAATTTTTAACCTATATACCTATAGATTATGATTTTAATAATAGACGAGAATTATTTCAAAATTTTGCCGACCAAGCTTTTGAATTTTTTAAAAAAAGAAGAGTAGGAAGTAAAAAGTTAGCAGTCACAACTAGCATTATTGAAAATGATCCGGTTGTTAATATTTTAATATTAATGGATAACAAGCCTCATATAGTTGATGCTATAGTATGTTTACTTGCCAATATTAATTTACCGACTAAATTTTTGCTACATCCGGTAATTAATTGTATCCGAGACGATAAGGGGGGATTATTAAAGATAGTAGATACTCCCGCTAATGATGAAGCAAAAGCTGAATCGTTATTGCATATATCAATTTTAGGCAATCTTGATAAGGAAGCTATTACCGCTTTAAAAGAAGCGTTAAGCGAAAGGTTAGACGAGCTTGAGCAAGGGTATAACGTTTCACCTAAATTAATAGCTCGGCTAGATGAGCTAGCTATGCTGATTTCCAAAAATCAACAACTATGCAACAATGACAAATTAAATTGTAACGAGTCTAGTGAGTTTCTGCGTTGGTTAAAGAATGATAATTTAATTTTCTTAGGGATGCTTGATTTTGACGTAAAATCTTTAAAATTAACGAAAGAAGAAGGCGTAACGAAAATATGGCAAAATATAAAATCGGAGATCGACGATATTATAAAATGCTCGGCAAACCCGCTACATCAAAATCAATTGATTATTTTGGGTAAAGTGAATAGCATTTCGCTTATTCATCCCGATAATTTAGTAGATTATATTTTAGTTAAAAACCTTGATAAAAACGGAGAATATATTTCCGGAAGTATCATTTTCGGCATCTACAACTTCCCTATATACTACCAATCAATAAGTGATATTCCGCTGTTAAGACAAAAACTTAATTTTGTACTAGAAAAAGCCGGATTTTCGTTATCGGGTTATAATGCCGATAAATTAAAAATTCTAATGGAATCGCTACCTAGGGAAGCTTTTATACAAGTTGATGAAGGCGATTTATATTGTATGTGTCTGCATATGCTTTCAAGTATGATGAGCAAAAAGCTTAAATTATTCATTCAATATGATTGGTCAAGTTCTTTCCTTAATATAATAATTTTTCTACCGAGAGAACGGCTAACTTCGGAGATACATAATAAAATAGATTGTTATTTGACGGAAAAATTCGGTAGCAAAATATTATCTAACTATATCACGGAAGTAGCGGGAAGTTTTTCCTATCTATTTGTTACTTTAGAAGCTGTTGATAAAAATCAAATAAATTTTGAAGCGGAAATAATTCAACAAGATTTAGACCATATTTCCACTCGCTGGAGTGAAGATTTTTATCTTAAACTTTCTAAAAAATTCGGCGAATATCAGGCAGGAATTAATTTAAAACTTTTCGATGCCGTTTTCCCCGCAGATTATCGCCAAAAATTTCCTCCCGAAATAGCGTTAATAGATATTGAATATCTAACAAAAGCTAGTAATAAACAAAAATGTCTGTTTAATTTAGTAGCTATTAATGAATCTGAGTTTCACTTAAAAATATATAGCCCTAGCGTGAAACTAATCCTTTCTAATATACTTCCACCGATAGAGAATTTAGGCTTTAAAGCAATTGATGAACAAAGCTTTGTTATTAAAGAAGTAGGGGAAATTAAAGGAAGCTGGGTATATAACTTTATCTTGACTAGTTCCGTACCGGTGAAAGACGATATCACAGAATTAAAAATAAATGTTGAAGAAGCTTTGGATAAAATGACTTCCGGACTTCTTGCCAACGATTCTTTAAGTAAGCTGATAGTACTTGCCGGCTTTAATTGGAAGCAAGTAAAACTAATAAAAGCCTTAACTAGATATTTACATCAAACCGGTTTTATGTACGGCAAGGGTTATGTACAACTTACCTTAATAAAACACCCCGTATATACTAGAATGTTAGTTGGTTTGTTTAATATAAAATTTAATCCGGTACGTTTATCTGATAAAAAATTAACCGAGATTAAGGAAAATATTAACAATTATCTTGCTACAGTAACTATCAGCAGCGAAGATCAAGTGCTGCGTAGCATGTTTTATATTATCGAAGCTATTATAAGAACTAACTATTATCAACTTGTACCTAACGACTCCGATAATAAGGTTGTTAATAAACACTGTCTTGCTTTTAAGTTCGACTCAAGTAAAGTACCGAATTTACCGCAGCCCATCCCTTTTGCCGAAATATTTGTCTATTCCAAGGATTTTGAAGCTGTCCATCTTAGGGGCGGTAAGGTATCGCGCGGGGGGATTAGATGGTCAGATAGAGCAGAGGATTATAGGCTAGAGGCACTAGGGTTAATGAAGGCGCAAATGACTAAAAACTCGGTTATCGTACCGGTCGGTTCTAAAGGTTGCTTTTTTATTAACTTTACCCTGGATGGACTTAAACGCGAAGAATATATGGCAAAAGTAGTTGAGTGCTATAAAAATTTTCTGCGAGGTATGCTAGATATTACCGACAATATTATTGACGGGAAAGTGGTGCAACCGAAAGATACCGTTATTTACGATCAAGAGGATCCTTATTTAGTAGTTGCCGCCGATAAAGGTACGGCCTCATTTTCGGATTATGCAAATAGCGTTGCACATGAATATAACTATTGGCTCGGTGATGCTTTTGCCTCAGGCGGTTCTGCCGGCTATGACCATAAGAAAATGGCAATCACTTCTAAAGGTGCTTGGATTGCGGTAATAAATCACTTCCAAATCATGGGAATAGATGTTCAAAAAGACCCTATTACAATGGTAGGCATCGGTGATATGTCAGGCGACGTGTTTGGTAACGGCATGCTTAGATCGAAGGTAGTTAAGTTAGTTGCCGCGTTTAATCATAAACATATATTCATTGATCCGTCTCCTGATCCGTTGCTTAGCTTTAATGAGCGCCTGCGTCTGTTTAATTTACGTGAATCTAATTGGTCGGACTATGATATTAAGCTTATCTCACAAGGCGGCGGAGTATTTGAACGTAGTAGTAAATCAATTAAATTAACACCGGAAATTAAAGCATTACTTGAAATAAATGAAAACGAAGCAACGCCCGAAGAACTTATAAGATTTATTTTAAAAGCAAATGTCGATCTGCTTTGGAACGGTGGAATAGGAACTTATATTAAGGGCAAAACGGAAAGTAATTTAGAAATCGGCGATAAAGCAAATGATAATCTTAGATGCAACGGCTTAGAAATCAGAGCAAAAGTTATAGCTGAAGGAGGAAATGTCGGCGTATCTCAACAAGGTAGAGTTGAATACGCTAAGAAAGGCGGGCGAATAAATGCCGATTTTATAGATAATTCAGCCGGAGTTGACTGCTCGGATCATGAAGTGAATATAAAAATTGCCCTAACTGGTGCCGTAACTTCCGGTAAAATTACCTTGGAGGAGCGCAATAAGTTACTAATAGATATGACAAAGCAAGTGGAAGAGTTAGTACTTGTCGATAATTATAAACAAACTCAAGCTATAACCGTTATGCAGCTATCTCCTACTTCAACCGTTGGAATATTTAGCCAATTTATCGATATTTTAGAAGAGGAAAAAATATTAGTACGAAGTAACGAGTTTTTACCGACGGCCGAAGAGTTAAACAAAAGAGCCGTGAACGGTGAGCCGTTAACCCGTCCTGAGCTTTGCGTCCTTCTTTCTTATAGTAAAAGGTCGGCTTATCACGAATTAATAACTGCTACCTTTTCACATGATAAATATTTTGATTCTTGCCTTATAAATTATTTCCCCGAGTTAATGAGGGATAAATTCCGTTTAGAGATTTTAGCACACCCGCTTAAACATGAAATTATTAGAACCGTCGTAACCAATAAAATCATTAATCACCTCGGCGGTCCTTTAGTTAGTATATTAAAACGTGAAACCGGCACTGCACTTTGTGATATAGTACGCTCATTTATAATTATTTGCGAAATATTTGATCTTGATAATATTTGGGAGCAAGCGGAGTCACTACCCGTTAATATCGATTATAATATTAAAATTGATATGTTCACTGAAATAGCTAAACTTATGCGTCGCGGTATTGCGTGGTTTATTAAACATGTGAAACATCCTATTAATATTAGCGATACTATCGAAGAGTTTTTTGAACCTACACAAATTTTAAGGAAGATAGTCGGCGGAATGTTGGTAGAAGAAGCTAAAGCTAAGCTGGAAGATAAATTAAAATACTATATTGCTTCCGGGGTAGATGAATCATTTGCGAATATAATAGTCACACTTGACAGTTTAGTTTCAGTTTTTGATATAATATATATTACTAAACAAACAGGGGGCAATAATATAGAGATAGCAAGTTTGTACTTTTCCGTCGGCAATAGATTTAACATTGATTGGCTTCGCAAAGCTTGTGAGAAACAATTAAATAATTCTTATTGGAGTAGGCTCGGCATTCAGTCTTTAAAAGATGATTTATATGACAAACAAAGAAAATTATTGATCAAAATAATAAATAAATCAAAATCAACTATTGATTTAGATTTGTGGATTGATAATAATAAAAGTTTAGTTCAAAATTTTCTTGATTTTATGAAGGAAATTAAACTTCAAGAGAATGTAGATTTAAATATCATTATTTTAGCAAATAAAAAATTTGAAAAATTCTTACAAAAACTTGAGTAAATTATGTCATCTGCCCTTAAAAAAGCACGACTAGATTCCGGTAAGACTCTTCAACAAGTATCTTCCGATTTAAAAATTAGAAAAAAATATTTAGTAGCTCTTGAAGAGGAGGATTTCGAGCTCTTACCGGGTGAAGTATATGTAAAGGGTTATTTAAAATTATATTTAGATTATCTTAATATAAAAGATGAAGTTAATTTAGAGCCGATTAACGATAAAATTTATGAAAAAGAAGACTCATTAAAAGACATACGAAATAGATCATTAGTTAATTATAAACATAAAAAACAATTAGTGGTCATATCGATCTTAATGTTATTAGTAATAATTATAATTTATCCAATAGTATAGTATCAAAAATTTAAATGACAGTAGAGAATGAACAATTGCAAAGATTAATGCAAGAAGTTGATCATAAGATTGATAAATTATTGCTATTAATAGCAAATCAACAAAATGAGATTAGTCGGTTGCAATCTGAAAATAAGCAGTTAACGGATAATTATTCAAAAATTCTTACACAAATTACTGTTTATATAGAGGAACTTGAAGAAATAAAACATACTCGAATGCTTTGAAAAATTGCTCTTCGTTATCTTCATGGTTTCGTGTACTCACGTACCGAGTGTACGCTGTGCGCTACTTCCCATTTGCTAACAAATTCAATTCTTCAAATCATTCGAGTACCATTAAATACAAAAATAATTATGTCAATTGTCACAATAACATTAAATAATAAAAATTTTCAGCTTTATTGTAATGATGGAGGAGAAAAGGAATTATTTAATTTAGCAGCTAAATTAAACGACAAAATAATTGAAATTAAATTAGTAAACCCTACTGCTTCCTTTGAGTTATTACTTGTTATGGCAGCCCTTGGTATTCAATCGGAAATGCAAAATTTAACGGAAAAATTTGATAAAATGGATATTAAAAATGCCCGCGGTGATGAAGAGAAATTTGCAGAAACATTAACTACCATAGCAAGTTATCTAGAAAACCTTGCACAAAAGATGGGAAAGTGATATCTTACAAAATGGGACTGCTTAGCTCGTCAGCTTAATATTTACCTGGGACTACAGTTATTACTTCAGGATTTCATCCCTGTCTGTTACTATTCTTTTAGTTCAGGCATATGAGAACCGCCTTTACATAAAGGTCTTTGAAGGATTTTAAGCAACGGCTAAAGTGGTCCTATAATATAAAAATTTATTTTTAAACTTTAAGTAGACAAAGCTACTTTTTTTTGATTATAGTACAGCGTCATCTCGATCGCTTGATACAAGCAAATTTTTCGACATTCGCCTGTGCTCACGTACTCTAGTACGGTAGCTTAGCTCGTCTTTAAATTTATCTTGTCTGAAGCTTTCTGAATTTAGCTGTATGAGTTGAGGATTGTATCCTTTTATGGTTGATGTGGCATTGTTGCATGGCTCAAAAATTAATAAAAAACACGCCATTGCGAAGCCGCGAAGTGGCTGCGGCAATCCGGGCTATCCCGAATGTAATGAGGGATTTAATTAGAATACCAAAAAATTTATATAGGCGGCAAGTTTAGTATAAAAATATGTTTATACTTGATTGCCGCATCGGCATAAATGCCTCCTCGCAATGACGATTCCGGTAGCCATGCAACAAGTTGATACCGCTTAAATTGAGAGGTTTCTACGCCCCCCGGAATAGCCTAAAAGCTATTCCGGATTTTTTTTATCCGGTCTTTCACCCTTACCGCTTAAATTTTCTTAATAGAATCAAGAGTAGTTTCTAGAATCATACTGGCGGCTATTACATCATCGTTATTATTGCGTTCTTTTCGTTTTACGCCGAATGATTTAAGCAAATTATTCGCCGCTTTCGTAGTAAGCCTCTCATCCTGTAAAAATATCGGCAGGTCGGTATATTTCGTAAAATCTTCGGCAAATTTTAATACTATTTCCGCTTGCGTTCCTATCTCGCCGCTCATATTAATCGGCAACCCTATAACTATACCGCAAACTTTGTATTTTTCGATTAAATTTAGTATAGTAGTAATTTGGGCTTTTTTATTTATTGCATTTGTAGCGCATAAAGGCATAGCAATGGTACGCTCTTGGTTAGAGATCGCAACGCCGATCTTTTTAGTCCCGTGATCTAAGGCGATAAGAGGAGAATTAACCGGTAAAAGTCGATAAAATTCTTGAAGATTTTTTATTATCATGGTAGTTAATTATTAGCTTTTATGTTATTATTTGCCTTGTTTTTTGATGTCATTCGGTGTCATGCCGTGGCTTGACCACGGCATCCAGTCTTTTTTATTAAGTTTTCTGGATACCGTGGTCAAGCCACGGTATGACACCAGAACGCTTTGCAAAAGATGGTCAAAAATTACTATTTTCCTATCCAAGCAACAATGCTAAAACAATAACATAAACCACAACTCTTTAGGTTAACTTAAGTATATGCTTAAAATAATACAAAAACACTTAGATACTAAATTAATTAAATTAGCCTTAGTTCTAGCTTTTATCTATTGTCTGCTTTTTAATTCTGCCGTGCTAATCTATAAATTTGATTATTACAAGGCTAGTTTTTTTAAAGCTATATTAGAACTAACAAAAGATTTTTGTTATATTTATATATTCTCTTTTATAATATTCTTCGGTTTTACCGTACATCGGCTAATTTTAACGATCGGCACAATTTTCTTATTTGTAACGTCGGCTATAGCTAGTTACTATCTTTACTTTTTTAAGATAAAGCCCACTAAAGAAATGATGGGCAGCTTTTTTTCAACCGATCTAAACGAAATTTATGAATTAATAAGTATTAGATTGATAATATGGTTAATTTTTAGCTTATTTGCCTGTCTTTATACTCTGAAAAACTTTACTATTACTAATACTAACTCATTTATTACTAAATTACTATCGGCGATTTGCCTACTTATTTTTGTTAACACTATTATTTCGCCGCCGTTTAAAATATTAAATAACTATTTTCCTGTGCAATATTTACATAATACTTATTTAAATTTTGCACAAAACTTTAGTAATAGACATTTAGCTAAAATAGATATTAGCCAAAAATATAATTTTGTCGATAAGTCCGATCAAGCTATTATCGGTGTTTTGGTTATAGGTGAATCTGCAAGGTTTGATCATTTCGGTATTAACGGTTACGTGCGAGATACTACTCCTTATTTAAGCTCTACTCCTAATGTATTTTCCTTTAAAGCTAAATCCTCCTCAAATCTTACTTATATTTCCGTGCCTTCATTGCTTTCGCGTCATAATGCAAGTAACTTAGAAGATAGCAAGCGAGAAACTAGTTTTTTATCGGTTTTGACTAAATTAGGCTTTAATACCGATTGGA
Source organism: Rickettsia endosymbiont of Ceutorhynchus obstrictus (assembly GCF_964026565.1). Classification (NCBI taxonomy): domain Bacteria; kingdom Pseudomonadati; phylum Pseudomonadota; class Alphaproteobacteria; order Rickettsiales; family Rickettsiaceae; genus Rickettsia; species Rickettsia endosymbiont of Ceutorhynchus obstrictus. The sequence goes on along the minus strand of NZ_OZ032162.1, from coordinate 43,368 downwards.
TAGGCACACAAACTTTAATGAGGAATTTCGCAAATTTTAACTTAGGCACCATTTATGATGAAGTTAATTTTACGATTATCCCAGGCGGCTCGGCATTATTTGCCCTAAATGATTATGACGCAAAAATGCTACCTTTTATAGAAGAAATGTTAAAGCATGCAGAAAAGCAGTTTTTAGTTATTCATACTTCAGGAAGCCACTGGAATTATACCACACGATACCCGAAAGAATTTGAGCGTTTTACCCATACTTGTGCCGTTATAGCCAAAGCCGATCCTAGCAGTTGCGACAAATCGGCATTAATTAATAGTTACGATAACTCAATTTTATACACCGATTTTTTTTTGCATAACGTAATAAATTTATTAAAAGATAAAAATTCATTTTTTATTTATGTCTCTGATCACGGTGAATCTTTGGGTGAAGATGGATATTACGGTCACGGCGGTCCTTTATTAGATCAGCAAATAACCGTGCCTTTTATAGCGTGGGTTTCCGACAAGTTTAAATCCGCACACCCAAAGTTAGTAGCCTCTATAGAAAATCAGGTAAATAGCGAAATTAGCCATGATTATGTTTTCCACTCAATTCTTGATTGCCTGAATATTGGTTCCGAAATAATTGATAAAGATTTAAGTTTATGTGGAAAACAGATACAGCTAAATTCAGAAAGCTTCAGACAAGATGAATTTAAAGACGAGTCTGCGCAAGCAGTCAAAAGTACGTGAGCACAGACGAGTTCTGAGAAATTCGCTTGTATCAAGCGATCGCGATGACGCTATATAGGATAAGTTAATGGCAAAAATCTATTTTATAGCCGGTGAAATATCGGGCGATTTTATTGGTTCCCGAATAATCCGGCATCTGAGAAATAACAAGGAACTCGAATTTACCGGTATAGGCGGGAAAAGGATGGAAGAAACCGGCATTACTAAAAGCTTATTTCCTATTTCCGAAATAAGCCTGATGGGATTTATCGAGATTATACCGAAATTTTTAAAGATTAAACGATTAATTAATCTTACCGTAGACGATATTATTAAAAGCGCGCCGGATATATTAATTACTATCGATTCCCCTGGTTTTACTTATCGAGTAGCAAAACGGCTAAAAAAAATCTTACCTAGTTTAAAAATGATTCATATAGTAGCACCGTCGGTTTGGGCATATAAGCCAAGGCGAGCTATAAAATATGCAAAAATTTATGATTGTTTATTTGCGTTGCTACCTTTCGAGCCACCTTATTTTACTAAGGTAGGACTCGATTGCCGATATATAGGTCATCCGATAATAGAACAGGAGTTTTATAACGATAAATTAGCTTTGCGAGAAGAATTTAAAATAATGAACGGCACAAAAATCTTGTGCGTAACGGCAGGTAGTAGGCGAGGAGAAATCTTAAGACATTTGCCGATTTTTATCCCTGCTATTAATAATATTGCTGAAAACCACCACCGTCTTACGGTAATATTTACCCTTGCCGACCCAAGTCACGAAAAAATAATACAACCATTTTTGATAAATACAAAATTTAATTATGTATTTTCTAACGAGCGGCTAAAAAGTTATGCGATAGCTGATTTAGCCTTAGCAAAATCGGGAACTAATATATTAGAAATAGCCGCGTCTAACACGCCGATGATTGTCGCTTATAAACTCAATATATTTAGCTTTTTTATTATAAAACTATTAATCAAAATTAAATATGCTTGTTTAATTAATATTATAGCCGGCAAAGAAATAATTCCGGAGCTTATTCAATTTAACTGCTGCTCCACTCTTATTACCTCAAAACTTGAAGAATTATTATTGAGTCCCCAAAAATCGCATGCGCAAATAGTAGAAAGTCAAGCAGTCTTAAAAGAACTAGGTTTTAAGTCAAGCCAAACTCCTTCTTTATCAGCCGCAAAAATTATAGAAAAAGAGTTTTTGAAAAAAAATTTCGATAGCTAGATATATTCGAGTGATTTTAAGAAAACGCTAGAAAAAATAAATAGTTTTTATTAAGAGAAAAAAAGGTTGGAGGTCGCACCCGTCCATAGCATTTTTTGAATTACTATAATCACTAATAATAACATAGCGATAAAATACATTTCTACATTTCTTTTTATGCTATTTAGCTGTTTAACTAATGCCTTTAAGTCATTCGATATTTTTTTTTGCTCTTCGCTATTATCCGATCTCATTGCGAGCAAATTACCTGACAAACTCATTAATTTACTATTTATCTTTTTTAATGCTTCGGTATATTCATCATTTTTATGTTCGGCATTGCTATCTTTATTCATAGTATATTATACTCACTATATTATTATTATAGTCAATGATAGGACTTAAAATAGACATGGTTATTATGCCCTACAGCGTCATCTCGATTGCTTGATACAAGCGAATTTTTCTGGATTCGCCTGTGTTCACGTATTATTAACGGCTAGTGCAGGCTCACCTTTAAATTCATCTTATCTAAATCTTTCTGAATTTAGCTGTACATTATAGGCTTTACCATTGATGCATTCTTTTAAATTAACCTTAAAATTGCATACTAGTTCGTTAACTTAAGATACGAAAAAAGTATGGATTCTAAAGTTAGAACAAATTTTAATTTAAATAATCTTAACTGCGGGTGTAACGATTTCTCCAAAAAATTAGTTTTTTATATATTTTATAAATTAAATTTGATAAAATTTAAGTAAACTCTTGAGGAAAATTTTTACTATAAATTGCTCCCATTGTCAATAAAAAACCACGTTTCATGGTTTTTCTATATATTTTCAGTAGCAAAACCCTATAGGTTAAGGGTTTAAAATAATTTAAGTTTAGGGGAAGAGAAGAGAGCGGTTTTTAAAAGATGGGCATTGTTGCATGGCTCGATAAAAGCAGCAGTATGTCATTCCCGCGCAGGCGGGAATCTAGTTCTTGTCATGCTGAACTTGTTTCAGCATCTATTAAAAAAGATCCTGAAATAAATTCAGGATGACTTTGTGGTACTTTTTTCTGGATTCCCGCTTTTAGCTAGAATGACATAATGGGGTGTGGGAATGACATCAAAAATATTGAGCTATGCAACAACACCTAAAAGATGCGAAGTATGAGGAACAGCTTAAGGTAGGTGAGGTTACCGTAAATTCATATTATGAAACAGCTATTTTTTTAGTAAAAATTATTGATAGTATTTTTTCATATTATTCCCATTATAAATTTTTCTATAATTTCATATGACGATAAAAATCAGGATTATCTTCCCACAATTCGCGAACTTTTACAAATAAAAAAAGATGGACTTTGCAATTAAAAAATTGCTCCATTTCTTGCCGTGCTTGTGTGCCGATTTCTTTTATGTTACTGCCGTTCTTTCCGAGTATTATAGTTTTATAGCTTTCTCTTGTTACGACTATGACTTGATGAATTTTTACCGACTTGTCGCTCCGTTCCTCCCAGCTTTCGGTTTGAACGGTTAGCTTATAAGGCAATTCTTGATGCAGGTTTAAAAATAACTGTTCCCTCGTGATTTCTGCCGCTATAAAGCGCATCGGCAAATCGGTCATGTCGTCCTCTTCGTAAAGCCACGGAGAGAATTTTGCTTGCGCAGTAATATGCCCAAGCAACTCATCAATATTTTTGCCAACTAAAGCAGAGATAGGGAAAACCAAACTTTCAGGGTGATCAGCAGTTAAGTTAGCATTAATATCGTCAATATATTGAGATTTAACATCTATTTTATTTAGTAAAAATACCGGTGTTATTTTAAGAGATGAGAGTTTTTTTAATATCTCAAGAGTAATTTTATCCAAAGGCTTTAAGCTATCGATAATTAACATCACGATATCGGCGCTATGTAAACTTGACCAAGCGCACCGAACCATAGCTTTTTCTAGACGGCTTTTCGGCTCAAATATACCCGGCGTGTCATACAAAATTATTTGCGTATCTTTAATGGTAACTATGCCGGTAATGATAGAGCGGGTAGTTTGAACTTTCGGAGTAACTATGGAAATTTTCTGCCCGATAAGTTTATTCAATAAAGTCGACTTGCCGCTATTCGGTCTACCGATTATACAGACAGATATAGTTTTTTGAGCTTGCTTTGTCACAAAATCGACATATATGTGCCTTAATTTTCTAGTTCTTTCATTAAAAATTGTTTAGCTTGCTGAGTGTCAGAATTTGTAGGGTCTAACTCAAGTGCTTTGTTAATGGACTCTAAAGCTAAGTCATATTTGCCTAAATTATATAAAGCTACCCCTTTATCATAGTGTGAATTCCAATTATCCGAATTTAATTCAATAGCTTTGTTAAAGGCTTCAATTGCTAGGTCGTACTTGTCTAGTTTAGACAGAGCTACACCTTTTTCATAATAAAAATCTGAATTATTAGGATTTAATTTAATAGCTTTATCATATGCTTCAATAGCTAAGTCATATTTACCTAAATTATATAAAGCTATTCCCTTTACATAATATGACTTAAAATCACTAGGGTTTGATTCAATGGCTTTGCTACAAGCTTCTACGCTAAAATTATAAAAATCATGTTCATCAAGTTTAGATAAGGGAGATGTTGGGTCTAGGTTATCAGGACTTGTCCCAGCAGTTTTATTACATGACTTAAGAGCTAAATTATATTTACTTAACATACCTAATACTAAATCTTTATTAGTATACAAAACCGAATTGTTGGGATTTAACTCAATAGCTTTGTCAAAGGCTTCAATGGCTAAGTCATATTTGCTTAATTTAGCCAATACCGCACCTTTATCATTATACAAATTTGAATTATTAGGATTTAATTCGATAGCTTTGTCAAAGGCTTCAATGGCTAATTCATATTTGCTTAATTTAACCAATACCGTACCTTTATTATTATATAAAGTCGGATCATTAGAATCTATTTTGATAGCTTTATTATAAATATCAATAGCTAACTCATATTGCTCCAATTTTTGTAAAGCAACGCCTTTATTATTATAGGCATTTATGTGTGTGGGATTTAATTCAATAGCTTTATTACAGGCTTTAATAGCTAAATGATATTTATTTAAATCATTTAAAGCGGCTCCCTTATTACTATATAAATCTGGATCCTTAGGATTTAGTTTAATAGCTTTATCATACAACTTAATAGCCAACTCGTATTGACCGGAATTATGTAATTCGACAGCTTCATTATAGTAATCTATATAAGAAATTGTTTTATCGCTTTTAGCTCCTAGTGATAAAAAAGCAAAAAATAAAGTCTGGAAATATTTTTTCATATTATTTTTTATCAATTTATTATATTTTTATAATAATCCAATTGTACGCAACAATTCTCGTGCAGCGTCTTTTTCAGCTTCTTTAATGGAATGACCGGTACCGGTTTGCGTGTGGTCTTTTATTGTTACCGATACTGTAAAAGTCGTAGAGTGAGAAGCGCCTTTCCTGTTGATAACCTTATATATCGGCACATGAAATCCTTTGCTTTGCGCCCATTCCTGCAATGGGGTTTTAGGGTCGTAATTAGTTAAATCCTTAACGACAATAAAGTCAGCCCACAGATTTTGAACGATTTCGCGCGTGACGCTAATATCACTATCAAGGTAAATAGCCGCAATTAAAGCTTCCGTCGCATCTTCTATATTATTCGGATTATCACGCCCGCCTGAAAGCTCCTCCCCTTGCGTCATTATAATATAATTGCTTAAATTAAGGTTAGCGGCAACTTTGCAAAGTGTTTCTTTGCAAACTAAATAGGCCCTAATTTTCGCTAATTTCCCTTCATCGTAATCGGCAAAATTAGTAAATAAAATTTCGGTAACTAGAAAACTTAATATGGCATCCCCTAAAAATTCCAGCCGTTCATAATCCATATATTGATTTGAAGAATGTTGTTTTAAGGAAGGGTGGCTTAATGCTTCGATTAAAAGATTTTTATCTTTAAAATTATACCCTAATAGCTTTTCTAATTTTTGATCAATTACAGTGTCATTCAGAAAATTTGATACAAGCGAATTTTTCAGAACTCGCCTGTGTTCACGTACTTTATTGACGGCTAGCGCAGTCTCGTCTTTAAATTCATCTTGTCTAAACTTTTCTGAATTTAGCTGTATTTCCATTATGCAGAGTCCATTTTATAAAGGCTTTTAAATATCCTATTAAATCTAATAGAGGAAAACCAAGGACCGATTCGGAGTATTTGTTTTATAATACCGATATCGTTATCCCATAATTTTAGTTCGGTAGAAAAGTAAATAAACTGCGCTTTAGCAATGAAATTTTCAAACGGTACATAACCTAAATCTATCCTACTATCATTTGACTCGTCTCTGTTATCGCCTAGGAAAAAATATTTATCCTGCGGCACATAAAAAACTTCCGTATTACCGTATTTATTTTCTATTAATGTTCCGTTAATCGGAGCAACTTTATAAGAAAAATAAGACACGCCGTTCGGTAATATTTCTTTATATCTTCTATATTTTCGACCTTCTTCACTTATAAAAATTCCTGCTTCGGAGCGCTCTATTTTTTGATCGTTAATATATATTACGTTATCAATTAATTGTACTTTATCCCCTGGCAAGCCTATTAAACGCTTTATATATCTAACATCCATATTATGAGGCGGACGAAAAACTACTATATCTCCTCTTTGCGGTTGGCGTGCAAATATTCTTCCTTTAAAGAGATTAAAATAGTCGAAGAAAGATAGGGAGTAATTACTGTAACCGTAATTATATTTTGTTGAAAAGATATAATCATTTTCTAAAATAGTCGCTTTCATTGAAGCGGTTGGAACAGTAAAAGGCTCCATGACTAATATTCTAATCATTAAAGCGATCAATATAACTAAAGAAAAAGAACGCCATTCTTGCCAGTTTATTTGTTTTTTCTGCGATTCAATATTTGTTTGCATATATATTTTATAATTAATATGGTTAGTTATTCTGTCATACCGTGATTCTTGCATAGTTCGATAAAAGCAGCAGTATGTCATTCTTGCTGCCCCTTATGTCATTTCCGTAAAAACGGGAATCCAGAAAAATAATAGTCATCCTGAATTTATTTCAATATCTATTATAGTATGCCAACTGTTAACACTATGTACTCCTATAAAATGAAGGATTAGTAGACGAAGATCAACTTCAAAAAGAGCAAGGAGTCTATAAGTCGAGGAACGCAGCGTATACTTAATACGTGAGTACCGCAGAACTTATAAGACGACGTAGCCAATTTTTGAAGTTCATCGAGTATACTTAATACGCTCTTCAATCTCATCACGAAAGTGATGTATTAACCCTTGAATAGGCCAAGCGGCAGCGTCACCTAAAGCACAAATAGTATGCCCTTCGACTTCTTTGGTTACCTCAAGCAACTCATCGATCTCATGCTTTTTTGCCTGTCCTTGCACTAAACGCATCATAACCCGCCACATCCAGCCTGTCCCCTCTCTGCAAGGAGTGCATTGACCGCACGACTCATGCATATAAAATTTGCTTAATCTGGCAATGGCATAAATAATATCGGTAGATTGATCCATGACGATAATACCGCCGGTTCCAAGACTCGATCCGGCAGCTTTTAAACTATCAAAATCCATATCCACTTCACATAAAGATTTAGGTAATAACGGCACGGAAGAGCCGCCAGGGATTATAGCTTTAAGGTTATCCCAGCCACCGCGTACCCCTCCGGCATATTTATCAATTAGCTCCTTTAAAGGAACGCCCATTTTTTCTTCAATATTACAAGGCTTATTGACATGTCCTGAAATGCAGAAAATTTTAGTGCCGGTATTATTCGGTTTGCCGATACTGCTAAACCACCCGGCTCCACGTCTTAAAATAGTCGGCACTACAGCTATAGATTCAACATTATTAATAGTGGTCGGGCAACCATACAAGCCGTAGCCTGCAGGAAAAGGCGGTTTTAACCTCGGCATGCCTTTTTTACCCTCTAAACTTTCAAGTAACGCTGTTTCCTCACCGCAAATATATGCACCTGCTCCTCTATGTAAATAAATATCGCAATCAAAACCGGAGCCGCAAGCATTTTTACCGATTAATCCCTCATTATACGCTTCATCTAAAGCTCGTTGGATATTAGAAGCTTCATTATAAAACTCTCCCCTAATATAGATATAACATATATGCGCACATATCGCAAAGCTTGCTAGCAAGCACCCTTCTATTAATTTATGCGGCTCAAATCTTAAAATATCACGATCTTTGCAAGTTCCAGGCTCGGATTCATCGGCATTGACTACTAAATAAGAAGGTTTAAGCGATTCCTTCGGCATAAACGACCATTTCGTACCGGTAGAAAAGCCGGCACCGCCACGACCGCGTAAACCCGATTTTTTTACTTCTTCAATTATCCATTCCCGCCCTTTGCTCATTAAAGCTTTGGTATCAGCCCAATCTCCGCGCTTTTTACTAGCTTTTATATCATGGCTTTCTGCCCCTTGCAGGTTAGTAAAAATTCTATCTTCTGCTTTTAGCATATATTGCTCTTAATAAAGATTGATCTCATTTAACTTAATGTTGTATCCATCTCCGACATCATTCCACCCTTCCAATGTCATTCCCGCGTGGCAATGCCCGCGTGGATCAAAAATTAATAAAAAACATCGTCATTGCGAAGCCACGAAGTGGTTGCGGCAATCCAGGCTATCCCGAATTACATTCGGGATTTAATTAGAATACTAAACAAGTTTAGTATAAAAATATGTTTATACTTGATTGCCGCGTCGGCACTTCGTGCCTCCTCGCAATAACGATTCCGGTAGCCATGCAACAACGCCCCGTTTTCACGGGAATGACATCGAAAATTCGAGTCACGCAACAAAGCCTGCCGCAGCTAGAAACGACATCGAAAATGTTTAGCAAAAATCGTCATTTAGCTATTTTCTTAGTAGCAAATAACGTGAGTATCGGAGCAGAAATAAAAATTGACGAATAAGTCCCCGCTATGATACCGAAAAATACTAATACGCTAAAGCTACGAATCGCTTCACCGCCGAAAATTACTAGTGCCAAATTGGCAAGTAACGTAGTAACGACCGTTAAGATAGTTCTTGATAATGTTTCGTTAATACTAACATTGATAATTTGGGTAATAACTTTTTTATGAGATTTACGTAAATTTTCTCTGATTCTATCATATATTACCACAGAATCGTTAACCGAGTAACCTATTATAGTCAGAATTGCCGCGATGGTACTTAAATTAAAATCTAAGCCTGTCATACTCATAAAGCCAAGGCTTAAAATAACGTCATGCACTAAAGCCACTAATATTCCAAGACCGAAATACCATTCAAATCTTATCCAAATATAAACCATAATCGCCGCGAAGGAAAATAACATCGCCAAAATGCCTGCGTTAATTAATTGCCGCCCGACTTGAGGTCCGACAAAATCTACTTTACGATATTCAAATTTATAAGGAAAATTATTTTGTAAAGTCGATTTAATGAGTTCAATATTTTTCCTTAAATTATCTTCGCTACTACTACCGAACCTAATAGATAAGTCGCGCTCACTGCCGAAATTCTGCAGTACTACCTCACCGATTCCTAGATTTCCTAGCACTTCACGCATTTTCGGTAAGTCGGGTGCTTGATCAAGCCTTACCTCGATAACAATACCGCCGGCAAAATCAATGCCGAAATTAAATTTATAGATACCTACCCATAATATGCTGATTAACGATAATATAATAGATAACGTATAACTTATTTTTTTAAAATTCATAAAATCAAAATTGATTTTATCTGGTAACAGTCTTAAAGGATATAATTGCATTATTATAGTTTTAATTAAATTAATTTTTTATAAACAACCTAAATTAAAAGATATACAAAAACTTTGTATTTTCAATAATTATAAGCGCTTTAATCAAAGATAAACCTTTTCAAGATTCTTCTAGTATTTTTATTAAAATTATCTATAAAATTAACAAGAAAAATAATTTTTCAATTTTGTCTAGGCTCTGTGAACAAAATTTAAATTATTTATATTTTAAGGTATTTTTACACGAAAATTAATAAGATTTTTGCAGTAATAGCTATTCCTATTTCAAAAAAATCTTATAATTTGCAGTTAAAAAGAACTAAAATAGATTAATTTAAATTTTGTTCACAGAGCCTACTATATAGTAAATTTTAAATGGTTAAATAATTTTTATGTCGGAAGTAATAGTAAAAGAACAATTAGAACAATATATAAATAAAATAGAGAGATTAGAACAAGAAAAAGCAGAATTATCCGAAGAAGTAAAATCTATTTTTCAAGATGCTTCTTCTCATGGATTTGATGCTAAAGCAATGAAAGCTATCTTAAAATTAAAAAAACTTGATAGAGATAAATTAGCCGAGCAAGATGCGATGCTTGAGCTTTATCGCCAAGCTTTAGGTATATAATTATAGTCAGTTTAAGAAATATAATTGTCATTCCCGTGTAGCATTAGCTTTGTTGCATGGCTCTAAAAAAGTGCCGTATGTCAATTCTAGCTAAAGGCGGGAATCTAGAAAAAATACTTATAGTCATCCTGAATTTATTTCAGGATCAAATATTATAGATGCTGAAACAAGTTCAGCATGACAGAAAAGCCTGGATTCCCGTTTTCAGCCGTTGTTGCATGGCTCGAATTTTCGATGTCATTCCCGCGAAAGCGGGAATCTAGAAAAATTATAGTCATCCTGAATTTATTTCAGGATATGTTAAAGAGATGCTGAAACAAGTTCAGCATGACAAAGAAAAGCCTGGATTCCCGCCTTCGCGGTAATGACATACGACACTTTTTTAGAGCCATGCAACAACGCTTACAGCGCCTCGCCATGACGATTCTGGTAGCCATGCAACAACACCCCGTTTTCGCGGGAATGGGCATAGAAGATGTTTTAATTATTCACAAATGCTCACAATACCCTAATAAATCCATTGCACTTAGCCCTTAACCGCATATAATGCCAACTTTAACCTAAAGTTGTAAAAGTGATAAAATATTTAAGAGATATTCTTGAGGAAGAATATAATAATCTTAGCTTATGGTATTTTGTTAGTTTTATTTGCGGTATTATCGTTTATTTTTCGCTAAATTTTGAGCCACCGTTTTTAGCAATTCTAGCTATTTTTTTCTTTTCTTTACTATTACTTTTTACTAAAAAATATGGAATATTTTGGCAATTTATCTGTGGATTAGTTATCGCCTTTGCCTTTGCTTTGCTAATTAGTAAATATAGGATTTTAAATTTACGAAGCCGCACTATCGGTAAGCCGATAATCTCGGAAGTGATCGGCACAATAGAAACCATTAAGCCGACTATTCACGGCTCACAAATAGTATTAAACGATATAAAAATTAAGAAGATCAATAAAAATATTAAAAAAATCAGGCTAAGCCTACCGAAAAAATACCTTAAAGAAACTACCGTCAGTGATAAGATTAGCTTGCTGGCTAAGCTCTATAAGCCGCAAAATAGCATTCTACCCGGTGGGTATGATTTTGGATTTTATGCCTATTTATCCGAAATAGGCGCAAACGGCTATGCAATGTCTCCGCCGAAAATTTTATTACACCAAGAAAAATATATTAACAGGGTTATCTATAAAATTAGATTTAATATTTATCAAAATTTAGTGAAAAAATTAGGGAGCATTAAAGGTAATTTTGCTGCCGCGATATTGCTCGGTGAAACGAAAGGTATCAACCGGCAATTAATGCAAAATATGAGGCAAAGCGGTATTTCCCATGTGCTTTGCGTTTCGGGTCTACATTTATCGCTAGTGGCGATGATTTTATTTATATCGACAAGATTTTTATTAAATCTCTCTAATTATCTTGCTTATAATTTTAATGTAAAATTAATTGCCGCTAGCTGTTCGCTGATCGGTAGTTTCGGTTATTTAGGGCTAAGCGGCATGCAGATTGCCGCAACCAGAGCCTTTATTATGGCAGCGATTTTTATCTACGCCATCATTATAGAACGCTCTTGTTTTCCTCTACGTTCTCTTGCCGTTGCAGCTTTTATAATATTATCTTTGAACCCTGAATATATATTCCATCCTAGTTTTCAGCTGTCTTTTATTGCCGTACTTTCGTTAGTAGCAGGCTATGAGTTTTATTTAAAAAATCAATGGTTACTCGGTAATAATAAAGGAATTTTTGCCTCAATAAAATTTTATACGGCATCAAATATTTATTCTAGTTTTTTAGCCAGCATTATAACGGCACCGGTGGTAATAAATCAGTTTTTTATATTCTCGACCTACTCAATCCCCAATAACCTTATCGTCGTACCGATAATGTCGTTTTTCCTAATGCCTTTAGCACTGTTGTCATTACCTTTAATGTGGCTAAATATAGACGGCTTTGTTTTAAAAATAATGGGGTTTTTCATTAGCATAATTATTAACTCGGCAGAGTATTTTAATAATTTACCGGGGGCGGTATGGTATTTCGGTTATATAACAAATTTAAGTATTCTACTCTTTTTATTCGGCTTTTTCTGGATTTGCATATGGAAAACAAATTGGCGTCTTTGGGGATTGGGGATTATGGGCGTATCTTTTATATTAATGCTCTACTCGCCGAAGCCGGATTTAATATTTGATGCCGGCGCAAATGCCGTAGGATTTAAAAATAAAGATAATGAGCTAGAAATTTATGCCGAGAAAATGCCGGCATTCAACAGACTCTACTGGGCTAACTGGTTTGGGCAAAAAGATAGCACTATATATCCTTTAAAAAATAATATTTTTATCACTAATTACGGGCAGAAAATTATTATCGGCGACGAGAATTTTATAAAAAGTAAAAAGTGCCGGGAAGCAGAAATATATATTAATCTTACTTACAATATTAAATGCGTCGGCAACCTAATTACCGTTAACAAAGATTTTTTAGACAAAACACCGGTAATACTTATATTTTGTAATAGCAAAGAATGCCAAATAAAAACCGGTAATACTAATAATAGATTTAAGTGAAAATAATGTTTAGTTTATTAAGTTAGTTAAGTTATAATGATATTATATAGTAAATTGATGTCATTCCCGCGGGGCATTGGCTTTGTTGCATGGCTCAAATTTTCGATGTCATTCCTAGCTCAAGGCGGGGCGTTGTTGCATGGCTACCAGAATCGTCATTGCGAGGAGGCATTTATGCCGACGTGGCAATCCAGTTAAACATATTTTTATACTAAACTTGTTTAGTATTCTAATTAAATCCCTCATTACATTCGGGATAGCCTGGATTGCCGCAGCCACTTCGTGGCTTCGCAATGACGAGTTTTTTATTAATTTTCGAGCCGTGCAACAACGCCCGAAGGCGGGAATCCAGACTTTTATTTGTCATGCTGAACAAGTTTTGCGCATCTTTTTTAGTAGATCATGAAATAAATTCAGGATGACTTAAAAGTATTTTTCTGGATACCGTGGTCAAGCCACGGTATGACACCGAATTGCTGTGCAAAAATATTGAGCAATGCAACAACGCCCGCGGGAATGACTATTTAATTTCTTTTGCTACCGTACACTTTAATAATTAAATAAAATGACTAAAAAAAATACTTTACTATTAATAGACGGTTACGGGTTTGTTTTTTGTGCCTATCATGTACAGCAGCCGTTAACCTCGCCGAGCGGTGAACCTGTCGGCGCTCTTTACGGCTTTACTTCAATGCTGCTTAAGGTCTTAAATGACTTTAAACCGAAACATGCGGCGGTGGTTTTTGATACCGGCGGTAAAAATTTTCGTCATCAAATTTACGATCAATATAAGGCAAATAGACCAACGCCTCCAGAAGATTTAATTACTCAATTACCGCTAGTACGTCACGCAGCAAGTAATCTTAATTTCCCTATCTTAGAGAAAAACGGTTATGAGGCAGATGATATTATTGCTACTTTTGCTGCAAAAGCAGCTGCATTAGAAGAAGATGTCGTTATTATTTCTTCCGATAAAGATTTGTTGCAGTTAATGAATGATCACGTAAAAATATATGATCCGATAAAAGCAAAATATATTACGGAAGACGAGGTTATCAAAAAATTCGGCGTGAAACCGAACAAAGTCCGTGAAGTTATGGCTTTAATGGGCGATAGATCGGATAACATTCCGGGCGTGCCGTCTATCGGACCGAAAACCGCCGGCGCGCTTATTGAGCAATTTGATTCGGTAGAAAATATCTTAAATTCTCTTGAGCAAATAGCCAGCCCAAGGCAAAGAGAAATTTTACAATCTTCCAAAGAGCTTGCTTTAATCTCTTGGCAATTAGTCGGGCTTGATTTTAACGTTGATTTAGATTTTGAATTAACTTCATTGGAATGGTCGCCGCCCGATGTCGATAAATTATCAAACTTCCTACACGAATACGGTTTTAAATCTTTATATAAAAGAGCGGAAAATTTATTTGATATTAAACTTACCGAGCATAAAGAAATAATAGAAGAGAACAAAGCAGTTACTATAAAAGAAATTAATAATACTGAAGAACTTGATAATGTTTTAAAAGCAGCAGAAAAAGAAGGAGTCATAGCTATTTATCCGATAGAACATAAAGGACAAATACTAGCTTTAGCTTTATCGCTAAAAAATGAAAGCTATATTCTAAAAACATCCAATTCAGCCGAAGACCTTTTTTCTTATAGTAATAAACAAAACGCTCGATGTCATCCTCGTGAAAACGGGGATCCAGACTTAATTTTTCTAGATTCCCGCCTACGCGGGAATGACATCGAGGGTGTTTTGAGGAATCATGCAACGACAACCAAACAAACTGAAAGTAATTGGTTTTTTCCGACTATTCATAAACTACTATATGATACATCTATCAGAAAAATTACTTACGGCTTAAAGCACTTACTTAAAATATTTATTCAAGAAACAAATAAAATTTCGGCAATTGAGGATTTGGAGCTAATGCATTATGCAAGGTCGGCGGGAATGCCTCAAAAAGATTTATTTCTAGAAGCTAAGAAAGAAAGCCAAATTGAAAATATAATTACCGAATCGGCAAAAATAGTTGCCGGTTTTACTGCTCTTTATGAACAGTGGCTTAGAGAGCTTAAAGATAATAAGGCTTTTAAGTTGTATAGGGAAATCGATTTACCGCTATGTTACGTAATAGATAAAATGGAAAAAGCCGGCATAAAAATAAATGCCGCTTATCTTAACCAATTATCCGCAGAATTCGGTGAGGAAATCATAAGGCTTGAGCAGGAAATTTTTACTCTTAGCGGACTTAAATTTAATATCGGTTCACCTAAGCAACTAGGCGAAATATTATTTGATAAAATGCAATTACCCTTCGGCAAAACTTCCGCTAAAGCAGCTTCTTACTCCACGGGTGCCGAAATTCTTGAGAAGCTTAGCGAACACGGTTACGAGATAGCCGATTTATTGTTAAAATGGCGGCAGCTTAGTAAGCTAAAAAATACTTATACCGATAGCTTACCGAAACAAATAAATCCTATAACACGCAGAGTTCATACAACTTTTTTGCAAACTTCTACCACCACCGGACGGCTTAGCTCTCACGATCCTAATTTACAAAACGTACCGATCCGTTCAACAGAAGGCAATAAAATTAGAGAAGCTTTTATAGCTGAAAAAGAGCATAAATTAATATCTGCCGACTACTCACAAATCGAGCTGAGAATATTAAGCCATATTGCAGACATGCCGGAGCTTAAACAATCATTTATTAACGGTGAAGATATACATAGTCAAACCGCTTGCCAAATTTTTAATCTGAAAAAAGAAGAGCTAACCCATGAGCATCGGCGGAAAGCAAAAGCAATAAATTTCGGTATTATTTACGGTATTAGTGCCTTTGGTCTGGCTAAGCAATTAAATGTTAGCTCCAAAGAAGCTTCGGATTATATAAAGAAGTATTTTGCCGAGTATAAGGGAGTAGAAAGCTATATGGAATCAATAAAATCCCAAGCTAAAGAACAAGGCTATGTTACTAATTTATTCGGTAGGAAATGTTTTGTGCCGTTAATTTACGATAAAAAAGCGTCGCTACGGCAATTTGCGGAAAGAGCCGCCATTAACGCCCCTATTCAAGGCACCAACGCCGATATAATAAAAATTGCCATGATTAATTTAGACCGTGAAATAGAAAAATTGGGACTTAAAACTAGGTTAATACTGCAAATTCACGATGAATTGCTATTTGAAGCACCGGTTGATGAGGTAGAAATTATTGTACCGATCATCAAGAAAATTATGGAGAATTCTACTGATATCAAGGTACCGATTATCGCCGAAACACGAGTAGGCAATAGCTGGATGGAAATACATTAAGTTCATAAAATTTTATTGAAGTAACATATATTGTTATGGTAATATCAATTATTGTTACTAATTTATAGGCACTATATGAATATTTCTTTAACGCCGGAATTGGAAAAATATATAACTAAACAAGTTGAAAGCGGTTTGTATCATTCTTCAAGCGAAGTTATAAGAGCAGCCTTACGTTTAATGGTTAAATCAGAAAATAAGTCTTCAAATGTTGAATTTGAAAATTATAAAATGTGGCTTAATCAGGAAGTTCAAATTGGTTTAGACCAAGCAGCACAAGGCAAATTAATTTCAGGTGAGAAAGCTTTAGAAAATCTTAAAAATTTTCGTAATGAATAGTATTAAAATAAAAGATGTTATACCTACGGAGTATTGCACAAATCAAATTTTCGCTGTTATTCCTTCCTATCATGCAATAATACTAATTCGTATAATTACTTTTAAGGACATAACACAAAACCATATTTAATTTTTAAAAATACCTATGAAAAAGCAAGAGTTACTAGAAAGATTTGGAAAAATATATATTAACTTTGTATATGACTCAGCATTACATACATTTAAAAGTCTAATAGAGCAGAAAGCTCGTGCTCCTGCACTATTACCTCTGATGAAGAATTTACAAAATTTTGATGATGAACAAATTCACATTATAAAAGAATTAGTAATGGAGATTTTAGGAACCTCTATTCACTATACTCTTTTTATGTTGGAAGAATATCAAGATGAAATGCAATTAACAATGCAAGATGATACAGGTGCATCTCACTCTTTAATAGAAATTAGCGATGGTTTATGCGGAGAATTATATACCGAAGACGGCTGGATAGAAAAATATACTAAATATCCCGACTGGCAACAAACAATAGCTAATAAAAAAAGAAATAATCTATAAAATGTTATTATATCAAAACTTTTTTGATATACCGCAAAAAAGCTATGTTAATAATACTATTACTTTAAGTTCATAAAATTTACTATAATTTTCTTGAAGAGATATAGAATTTAATGTAAATGTTATAACGCTTGAAGTTAAACTGATAATGTTATAAAATGATAATAAGCTTTAAATGCAAACATACTGAAAAATTGCATAATAGAGAGTTAGTAAAACGTTTTGAAGCCTTTGCAGAAATTGCACGTAAAAAACTTTTTATGCTTCATACTACGGTTAATTTGGAAGATTTACGTATTCCACCTTCAAACCGTCTAGAAGCTCTAAAAGGTAATCGTAAACATCAACATAGTATTCGTATTAATATACAATGGCGCATATGCTTTACTTGGTATAATGGGAATGCTCACGATGTTGAAATTGTTGATTATCATTAAATTAATATAGGTATTATATGACAAAAAAATTGCCGCCTATATCGCCCGGTCAGATTCTTTTAGAAGAATTTATGCAGCCTTTAGCCATTAGCCAAAGCCGATTAGCTCGTGATATTGATGTGCCTGTTACTAGGATAAATAATATAATTAAACATCATCGCTCTATTACGGCTGATACGGCTTTGCGATTAGGAAAATACTTTAATGTAAATCCTCGCTGGTGGATGAATATGCAAAATCAATATGATTTAGAGCTAGCAGATGATCATGGTTGGCAGGTAACGTCTCAAAGGATACGTACTTTATCTATTGCAAGTTAAGTAGTAATACGGAGTAATTTATGAAAAACACAATATTCACGTCAGAATCGGTTTCAGAGGGGCATCCTGATAAAATCGCCGATCAAATTTCCGATACCGTACTTGATGCAATTATTGCTCTTGATCCTGATTGCCGAGTAGCTTGCGAAACGTTCGTAACAACGGGTATGGTACTTGTCGGCGGTGAGATTACTACCAGTGCATGGGTTGATATCCCTCAAATCGTTCGCAATAAAGTAAAGGAAATCGGCTATAATGATTTATCTCTCGGCTTTACCGGTGATTCTTGCGCTGTAATATCTTCAATCTCCACACAATCACCGGATATAGCGATGGGTGTTAACAATATTAATGAAGATGAAATAGGAGCAGGGGATCAAGGTATGGTTTTCGGCTATGCCTGTAATGAAACGGAAAGTTTAATGCCCGCTCCTATTTATTACGCTCATCGCTTAATGAAAAAGCAAGCTTTATTACGTAAGCAAGGTATTCTGCCGTGGCTTGGTCCTGATGCGAAATCGCAAGTTACGTTAAGATATGAAAATAATAAACCCATAGCAATTGATACGGTAGTTTTATCAACGCAGCATAGTGAGAATATACCGTACGCAAGTCTTAAGGAAGCAGTAATGGATGAAATTATCAAACCTGAATTGCCGAGTGACTGGATTAATAAAGATACTAAATATTTTATTAATCCGACCGGTAGGTTTGTGATCGGCGGACCTGTTGCGGATTGCGGCTTAACGGGCAGAAAAATTATAGTAGATACTTACGGCGGAACGGCAAGACACGGCGGCGGCTGTTTTTCAGGCAAAGACCCGACTAAAATAGATCGCTCGGCGGCTTATATGGCACGCTATATTGCTAAAAATATAGTAGGCGCAGGTCTTGCGGATCGTTGCGAAATACAAATATCCTATGCAATCGGCGTTGCCGCACCCGTTTCGATTTACGTCGAAACTTTCGGTACCGGTAAATTAGACAACGAACAAATTACCGCAATAATAACAAAGCATTTTGATATGCGTCCCGGTAAAATTATCAAACATCTTAAACTCCATACTCCATGCTATCAAAAAACAGCTGCTTACGGACATTTCGGTCGAGAGGATGAGCATTTTACTTGGGAGCAATTGGATAAAGTAGAATTACTACGCAGTGAGCTTCATCGATAATTTTTTACCGTCAATTTAAAAGTAGAATAAGTAATTTTATAATTTAATTATAGGTTTTATTAAAAATCAAGTTGACTTGTATATGTATTTAGCTAAAATTATGACTAGAATAGCTGCAAAGCTATTTTGGGGTGTAGTAACCTTTTGCAAATGTGGTAGGTATCAGCCAAAAAATGATACCATCCTCGACTTATAATGGTTGGGGAGATGGTAACTATGTACAAGGCTTATAGTTAATAATTATAAGCCTAAAAGTTACCATAGCTGTCATTTGCGGTTTTACTAACTCCCCGGCCGCCTAAGGGCTTTTAACTCGGTTTTTTGGTGGTCAAAACTTGCCGTAATTTTAAGTTTACTATAGGGGTTTTCATGACCGACTACATAATCAAAAACGTAATAATTTTTTCTTGTGCTTGCCAAACTTCAAATCAGTTTACTACAGCTAAATTCAGAAAGATTTAGACAAGATGAATTTAAGGATGAGTCTGCGCTAGCCGTTAATAATACGGAACACAGGCGAATCCAGAAAAATTCGCTTGTATCAAGCGATTGCGATGACGCTATATAACAAGATTTAAAATTCCTGCACAGAACTTAGCAAACCAATCAACTACTTCCTTTATCCTTTTCTTTATTTATCGATAGTAAAAAAAACTTCATGGTATTTTTATTACCGATTAAATATTTTACATCTATAATTTTCATTAATTGGTTGAATAAATAATTTTTAGTGCTTATTAAAATAACTAAATTATTTAACATAATTTTAATTTTATCAAAGATAGCTTAATTATAAATAATAAGGACAATACCACTATATGAACAAGCAAATAACACAGGAGCAAATAAATAGAGCTGCATGGGCTGCTTGTGATACGTTTCGTGGGGTAATGGATCCGGCAAATTACAAGGATTATATTCTTGTAATGTTGTTTCTCAAATATATATCCGATAGATGGGAAGATCACAAAGCGAAATTCATTAAGGAATTTGGTAGCGACGAATCACGTATTCGCCTACGCTTAGAACACGAACGTTTTTTTCTGCCGGAAGGTACTAGTTTTTACGATTTATTCGCTAAACGCAATGAGGCAAATATCGGAGAACTTATTAATACGGCACTAGAGAAAATAGAAGAGGCAAACCGTTCTAAATTAGCCGGCGTATTCCGTAATATTGATTTTAATTCCGAATCTAGCCTCGGCAAAACCAAAGAACGTAACAGCCGTTTAAAAAGTTTGTTAGAAGATTTTAATAAACCGGCATTGGATTTAAACCCTAGTCGGGTAAATGAAGATATTATAGGCGAATGTTATATTTATCTTATCTCAAATTTTGCCTCGAATGCCGGCAAAAAAGCCGGCGAATTCTATACTCCTGCGCAAGTATCACGGTTGCTCGCTAAACTCGCAGCACCAAAATCCGGGGATATAATTTGCGATCCGGCATGCGGTTCCGGTTCACTTTTAATTTATGCAGCCGAAGAAGTGGGGAGTGATAACTATGCACTTTTCGGTCAGGAAATGAACGGCTCTACTTGGGCATTAGCACGAATGAATATGTTTTTGCATGCAAAGGACGATGCGCATATTGATTGGGGAGATACGCTAAATCACCCCACGTTACTGGACGGTGATAAGTTAATGAAATTCGATGTTGTTGTTGCTAACCCACCATTTAGTTTAGACAAATGGGGGTATGAAAATGCTTCTAATGATGAGCATAAACGTTTCTGGCGTGGCGTTCCACCTAAAACTAAAGGCGATTATGCTTTTATCAGCCATATGATTGAAACCACTAAATCTCGTAAGGGACGGGCGGCAATAGTCGTACCGCACGGCGTGCTATTTCGCGGTTCATCCGAGGGGCTAATACGACAGCATTTAATTGAAGAAAATTTGCTAGATGCAGTAATTGGGTTACCTGCCAATCTCTTTAGCTCAACCGGTATACCTGTGGCTATTTTAGTATTTGATCGCTCACGAGAATCGGGAGGAGAAAATGAAAAACGTCAAGATGTGTTATTTATCGATGCTAGCAAATTTTTTCGTGCAGGCAAAGGACAAAATTACTTAGAAGAAGAGCATATTACGAAAATTGTTGATACTTGCCGCGTACGTAAATCGGTCGATAAATATGCGTATCTAGCCGAGATTGAAGAAATCCGCAAGAATAAATTTAACCTTAATATCCCCCGCTATGTCGATACCTTTGAAGAAGAAGAGGAAATTGATATAGCAGAGCTACAAAAAGAAATCCGCCAAATTGAAGGTGAATTAATAGACATACATACGCAGATGAAAGTTTATTTAAAGGAGCTGGGGATTGAGGTGTGATGCAAGAAAAATTAAAAGATACTAAAATGCAGGAAAGCCCTAGTCTTTTTGTTAAATTAGGTGACGTTGTAGAAATACCGCTAAAAATGCCAAAAATATCTCCTGATACGGAGGTATCGTTTCTAGGCATGGCTGATATTTCAAAAGAAGGAACAATTATAAATAATCATCGTTGTACATACTCAAATCTGTCAAAAGGATACTCTAAATTTCTTGAAGGAGATGTATTAGTTGCAAAAATTGGGTGTTGTTTTGAAAACGGTAAAGGTGCATTAGCTACCGGTCTTATTAACGGTATAGGATTTGGAAGTACAGAGTTCCATGTCCTTCGAGCCACTAAAAAAATTAATCCTTACATTTTATTTAATATAACTTTAAGTAAATCTTTTAGAGTAAAAGGAAAATTAGAAGAAACCGGCTCTACTCATAAACGTGTTCCGTTATCTTTTATTGAAAATTATCAAATTTTTCTTCCTCCTTTACCGGAACAACAAAAAATTGCCTCTATCTTACGTACTTGGGATAAGGCGATATGGGAGCTAGGGAAATTATACACAGCTAAAGAAAAAAAATATAAGGCAATTACTCAAAATATTTTTAAGAATCAAGCAATAAATGAAAAATGGTTGCCTGCTTCACTTTCTAGCATCTCAAATATCCGAAAAGGTAAACAATTAAATCGTCTTGATATGAAAGGCGGTATTTATCCTGTTTGGAATGGCGGTATAACTCCATCAGGTTTTACTGACGAATGGAATATGGAGGCAGATACTATTACTATTAGCGAAGGAGGAAATTCTTGCGGGTTCATAAATCTTTGTAAAGAAAAATTTTGGTTTGGTGGTCATTGTTATGCCGTTACAGATTTAGCTGCAAATATCAATAAATATTTTTTATATTTTCAGCTTAAAACAAATGAGCCTAAGATTATGAAATTAAGAACCGGCTCAGGCTTACCCAATATTCAAAAAGAAGCCGTACATACTTATATTGTCCATATACCGCCTATCGATAAGCAAAACAAAATTGCTAATTTGCTTGGTAGTTTATATAGCGAACTAGAAATATATAAAAAGCAAATTTCCATTATTAAAAACCAAAAACAAGGTTTGATGCAAAAGCTATTAACCGGTCAGTGGCGGGTGAAAGTGGATGAGGAAGTGAGATAGTAGATGTTTTGTGCAATCTTAAAAAACAATAGGGCATCGGATAGACCAATACCCTACTGTCGACCGGGAAAAGCCCAATCCTTATTTTTAGTAATACACAAAATTTTTTAATATAGGAAGACTTTAAATATCTTTAAAACGGTTACAAACTATGACCTTTAAGCCTAACGAAAAAGCTACTTCTCAGGTGCCGGCGATGATATCGCTGATTACGTTTGGCTATATACCGCTTTCGCAAGAAGAGGTACAAAAAAGGCGCGGTAAACTAAGTAATGTGTTGCTTGAAGATATATTAATAGAAAAAACCTTAGAATTTAATAATTTTACCTTTCGTGATAAAAATTACAATTTTGACATAGAAGACGCTAAAGAAGCAATCCACAAGCTTAAACTCTCATCTGCCACGCAAAACTGTTTAATGGATGCTAATCAAAAAATTTATGATGACTTAATTTTAGGTACTAGTATCGAAAAAACTATTGACGGCACCCGAAAAAGCTTCTCTTTCAAATATATCGATTGGGAAAATCCGCACAATAATATTTATCATGCGACGATTGAAATGAGTGTAGAATGCAGTAATTCCTCTAAAACCCGTCGTTGTGATATTGTGTTATTCGTTAACGGCATCCCTCTTGTTATTATTGAAAATAAAAACCCTGATATATCTATTGAGCAAGCTATTTCTCAGCAAATACGTAATCAAGGAGCGGACGAAATCCCGCATCTTTTCCATTATGCTCAATTACTACTTGCCGTTAGTACCACGCAAGTAAAATACGGTACAGTCAACACTCCCAAAAAACATTGGCAAATTTGGCACGACACGGAAGATAAGGAGGAGGATATTTACAAACTTATTAATCGACCTCTGACAAATCAAGAAAAACTAACACTTTTTTCCGGAGATTTTGCATCTGAAGAAACTAATTTTAAGAAAAAACAAGCGCAAGGCTTTTTCAAGGTTACTGCACAAGATCGTGGTCTTTATGCGTTATGTCGTCCTGAGCGTTTACTTGAACTTATCCACGATTTTTGTATTTTTGACGGGCGAATAAAAAAATTAGCACGTTATCCTCAATTTTTTGGTGTACGTGCCGCTATGCAAAGAGTAAGCCGATTTGATAAAACAAGGAAGAGAGAAGGCGGAGTAATATGGCACACGCAAGGCACGGGTAAATCCCTAACTATGGTAATGCTTACCAAAGCACTAATCAAGAATATAATTAATGCTCGTATTATTTTGGTTACCGATCGCACTGATCTTGATAACCAACTTAAAAATACGTTTAAATCCTGCGAGTTTAAGCCGGTATGTGCCAGTTCGGGAAAAGACTTAATTGAATTAATTAAGAATAGAAAGACGCTTATAACCACCGTAATTAATAAGTTTAATACGGCTAAATTTAATACGGAAATAGCTAGCCAAAATTTTGAAGACGATGATAGTAATATTTTTGTGCTTGTCGATGAAGGACACCGTACTCAAGCAGGTCTTTTTGCTCAAAAGATGCGACGTATCTTGCCGAAAGCTTGCTATATAGGATTTACCGGTACGCCTCTTTTAAAAAAAGAAAAAGCCAGCACGGAAAAATTCGGCGAGTTTATTCATACATATACCATAGATGAAGCGGTACGTGACGGCGTTATAGTTCCTTTAATTTATGAAAGCCGGTATATTGAGCAAAAGCTTGGCAGCAAAGTAATTAACGAATGGTTTGAGCGTGTTGCTAAAGGATTAACGGATGATAAAAAAGATATTTTAAAATCAAAATTTGCTTGTGCTTCTAAATTGTCTCAAACTAAACAAACTATTTACGCCAAAGCTATAGATATTTCCGAACATTATCGGCAAACATGCCAAGGAACCGGTCTTAAAGCTCAATTAGTAGCACCTTCTAAAGCTGCTGCTATTCGCTTTAAGAATATTATAGACGAGATAGGTCACGTAACATGTGAGGTTATTATCTCTCCGCCGGATGATCGTGAAGATAATGAGGAAGTGGATCGTACTTCTAGAAATCATGTTCAGACTTTCTGGAAAGATATGCTAAAAAAATACCATTCAGAAGGGAATTATAATAACAAAATAATTGAGGCTTTTAAAGGAGCTAGCGATCCGGAAATTTTAATTGTCGTTTCAAAATTACTAACCGGTTTTGATGCTCCACGCAATACTGTTCTTTATGTATGTAAGCAATTAAAGGAACATACTCTTTTGCAGGCAATTGCTCGTGTAAATCGCTTATTTGAAGAGGAGGACAGTAATCTTAAACAACACGGATATATAATTGATTATGAAGGATTACTTGGAAATTTACATAAAACGCTTGGTAAATATCGTGTTCTTAAAAATTTTGATGAAAAAGATTTAAAGGGTACTGTGTATGATATTCAAAAAAAATTAGAAGAAATTCCTAAATTGCATCAAGATATTTGGGATATTTTTGCAAGCGTACCGAATAAATCAGATACTGAACAATTACAGCAACATTTAGCCGATAATATTATTAGGAATGATTTTTATTTAAAACTTCAAAAATTTACCTCTTATATGCGTATTGCTTTAGCGTCCGAAAAAGTCTATGAAATTTTTCCTGAAAAGCTAAATATATTTCACACCGACTGGCAGAATTTTACCGAACTTAAAAATGCCGTACGAAACCGTTACCAAGAGATGTTTAATATCAAAGAATATGAGCCGAAAATTCATAAGCTCCTTGACGATCATATTATTGCCTTTCCTGCCTACACTATTATTAAAAAGGTTAATATTCATGATTTGAGCCAACTGACGGCAATTATTGCCGAACAAGGCGTAAGTAATTCATCAAAAGCCGATTGTATTGTTGCGGCAATGAAAAATACTATTGTCGAGCGGATGAATGAATCACCTACTTTTTACCAAGAATTTTCCGAACTTTTAAATAAAAAAATTGAAGAATATCGAAAAAAACGTTTAAGTGAGAAAGATAATATAAAAAAAGAGCTACTTGAAGAAGATCATATAATGGAAGTAAAGGAATTAGCTACAAAATTAGCTTTAGGACATTTTGTTAAAGAGCTTCCTAGCAAAATACACAATAACCCTGATGCTCAAGCATTTTACGATGAATTGCTGAAACTTACGAAACACAAATTCACCGAAAATGAATATGAAATAACAGCTAAAATTGCGCTAGAGGCTCTTGAGATTATTAAACCGCATTTGATTGTTCGCTGGGAAAAAAATGAAAGCAAATTAAGCTTAATACTTAAAGCATTAGACGACTATTTTTTTAAAGTTGTTAACCAAGAAACTTCAACTTATTTCTCCGGCGATGAAGTAAACGAAATTTTTGAATCATTAATAGAAATTGCTAAAGCAAGATTTCCCAGCAAATAACTAAATTATTTTTTCTTAATTCATCTCTGCGACATCGCTCATAAGCATCGATTTTAGTAATTGCATTATACTTTAATTCCTTCAAATTTAAACATAATTAATTATATTTTCTAAAATTTATACAATATTTTTAAGTTATGTGTTAAATAATCTTCATATTATTATTGACATAATAGTTAAATTACCTTAATAACTCCTCCTGATTAATAAATATCATTTTATAAATCTTTTTATTACTAAGATTTATGAAAAACCACAAATCTGAATTCAAATAATATGATTAATATTAATCATTTAAATTAATTAAATAAAAGGATAATTATATGCCTAACTTTTCTTGTCTAATACCTATATTTAAAAATGAAATTTTTAGCACTCTTGTAGGAAATACAAAACAAGGCTTTCATCACTTGGGCAATAAAGTATATACCTCTATATTTACTGAAGATAATAAAAAAATAAGCGGTATATTTGTTGAAAGCATAAAATGTAATTTTAATAATCTCATAAAGCAATTAAACGATGCTAATCCATTTGCCTTACAAACTAACTGCGAAAATCCTGTAAATATTAAAGATATATTTACCAACGATGATACTCAAAAATTTCTCATATTAGAGCAGCATACAACTGTAGAAAACGGTACTGCTAATATTTTGGGCAAAAGTTATAACGTTACGGATAATGTAATTTCTTTAAACGATATCGCCGGTTTTTTAGGTCTTGAGGATTGTACGACCGAAAGCGCATTAAGAGCTGTACAAGATTATCTTTTTTCTCTTATCCCTACGACAACTACTACGACTACTACTACCGAATTAATCAATACCACTATTGCTGCTAATAACTTAACTACCGAATATAATCCGGCTTTGAATAATGACGAATCGGGAACAGAGATTAATCCTTATTTAATAGTAGGAGCAGCAGCCACAACAACATTATTGATTGGGGGTTGCATAGGAACGGCTATAGGTTATTATTGGGGCAAAAAGAACGCTACTACAACATTAAACGGTAAAGTTTTTAGTAATGCTGACCAGTTACAACAGTTACAGGAAGAAGGAATACCTTTGACAAGAGTAGAAGATCACTATAGCGATAAAGTTTTTAGTAATGCTGACCAGTTACAACAGTTACAGGAAGAAGGAATACCTTTGACAGGAGAAAATCATTATAGTACAATTAACGAGTTAGGATGATATACTTGTAGTATATTATAACTTCATCTTAAAAAAACCCTACTAATTATTATGAATTATGAAGCGTTTTAACTAACGCTTCATTTTTTTATTAAATATTAGTATGGAGTTCTACAAGCCTCTTGATAAAACCCTTCACTAAGGCTATTTTCCCGCGCTAAGGAAAACCCCAAGCAATCATAAAGATTTTAGTCGGTATTGTTGCACGGCTACCGGAATCGTCATTGCGAGGAGGCATTTATGCCGACGTGGCAATCCAGTTCTTGTCATGCTGAACTTGTTTCAGCATCTATTAAAAGAGATCCTGAAATAAATTCAGGATGACTATATTTTTCTAGATTGCCGCACCACTTGCAGCGGCGGCGTTGTTGCATGGCTCAAATTTTCGATGTCATTCCCGCGAAAGCAGGAATCTAGGAAAAAACACTTAAAATAAACAAAATTATACTATATAATTCGCTTAAATACTTTTCTGGATTCCCGCTTTCGCGGGAATGACATACGGCACTTTTTTAGAGCCATGCAACAATGCCGCCTCGCCATGACGGTTTGGGTATCCATGCAACAACGCGCCGAAACTCGGCAAAGCAATAGAAGAATTAAATTACTTTATAGAGCTATAAGGTATCAAACCCTCTTGTAATACTATTCTTTAAATTTGTAATAAGCCTGATTTTTGTCACCTCTATAAATTAAAATTCCTTTGTCTACCGCTAAAGATAAATCTCTACTAGCCGTTGCAGTAGAAATATCTTTATGTATGAAAATATAATCTTTTCTAGAAAACCATTTATCAGATAAATTAATTTTAGCAATCTCAAGCCGTAGTAAGGGAGTATTAGCTGTAGGTACGGCATCATTAGTATATAGTTTTAATGCTGCTAATATTTGAGCAGTCATAAATTCAATAAATAATGTAGATTCTCCAAGCTTATCACATTGATTTAAAATACTATAATATTCACTTTGGTTGTTCCTTATTAAACTCTCAACAGAAATATATTCAAAAATAGCATTAGTTTTAATTAATAATAATTGTTGCCATAATCTTCCCATTCTGCCGTTACCGTCTGAAAAAGGATGAATAAATTCTAATTCATAATGAAACACACAAGCTTTAATCACTCCCGGAATATTATTATTGCGGTTTATAAAATAGAACAAATCGTCCATTAATAAAGATACACGATTTGCAGGAGGAGCAAGGTGAGCTATTTCCTTACCTTTAAATATAGCTGCACCGCTTTTTCGCCAACACCCATTATCAGTTATTAAACCTTGCATCAGTAGTTTGTGAGCTTCTAATAATGACTTTATTGATAAGGGATTTAATATATTCAAATTATTATATAATTTGATAGCATTGTTAACTTCAATAATATCTTTTTCAGGAGCTAATACTCTCTTCCCGTTTATTAAATCGGTTATTTGGTTTATGCTTAAGGTATTCCCTTCAATTGCAAGAGAAGAGTGTATAGTTTTAATATGATTATTTTTTCTAAGTTTTATGGGAGGGCAGTAAAGTTTAGCACCGAATAAAACACCTAATTCATGAGAAATATTTTGTAATAATTCTAGGATTTTATTAGTTATTTGAAAAGGAGGTTTATTATTCATAAGATGATAGTATCATATGATACTATCATTGTCTAGAAAATTACACTTGTTGATGACGGGTTTCAGCTCTTAGTAATTTCATCGTATTTTTTAAGCTTAATAAGGACTGATTCTAAATTATCAAGCCTTATCATACAAGGCCCGTCGCTCGGCGCGTTATCGGGATCTTGATGTACTTCCATATAAATCCCTGCAACACCGACGGCAATAGCGGCCTTTGCTAGCAGTTCAACATATTTCCGTTGCCCCCCGCTACTACTGCCCATGCCGCCGGGTTGCTGAACAGAGTGGGTAGCATCAAAAATTACCGGGGCGTTTGTCTCTGCCATTATTGCAAGGCTACGCATATCCGATACTAAGTTATTATAACCGAAACATGCGCCTCGTTCCGTCAGCAAAATATTTTCTGCGCCGAAAGCCTGCAATTTTGCATGCACGTTTTTCATATCCCAAGGAGCTAAAAACTGACCTTTTTTAACATTCACTATTTTCTTACTTCGTGCTGCTGCCTGTAGTAAATCCGTCTGCCTGCATAAGAAGGCCGGTATTTGTAATATATCGACTATTTTTGCGACTTCTATGCACTGCTCTGCCGTATGAATGTCTGTAACGATAGGACAATTAAAGGTTGCTTTTACTTTAGCCAACACCTTTAGACCCTGCTCAAGTCCAAGACCTCGAACGCCGTTTGCCGAAGTTCTATTAGCTTTATCGAAAGAAGATTTATAAATAAAAGGAATGCCGAGTTTGCTAGTTAATTTTACAATTTTTTCCGCTAAAAATAATGAATGATCTAAATTTTCAATTTGGCAAGGACCAGCAATTAAAGTAAAAGGCAGTTCGTTCCCTATTTTTATATTCTTTAGTTCTACTATTTTTTGCATATATTCCTAACTTAATTGATACATTTTGTATATATGTCATTCCCTATACCTCTAGGCATTGTTGCATGGCTCTAAAAAAGTGCCGTATGTCATTCCCACGAAGGCGGGAATCCAGAAAATAATAAGTTTCATAGCATTTTTTGCTATTTTTTCCTAGATTGCACGGTGTATTTTTATAAGGATTTCGAGCCATGCAACAACGCCCCACCTGCACGGGAATGACATCGAAAAACCTATATTACTTCGCTATCGGTAAACTATTCCCTTCTTGATTAACTTCTTGGTTAATCTTAGTAGCTAAATCAGGTCTTTTCTTGGATGAAAGATTAGCAAGTACTATAGCATTCACCAAAAATAACGTTGCAAGTACCACGGTGCTTTTAGTTAGAAAGTTACCGACCGTTTTAGCACTGACTACTCCCATATTATTACCGCCGCTTAGCCCGCTAATCCCGTCGGAACCGCTACGTTGCATTAAAATAACTATAATTAATAAAACTGCGATGACAATATGAATAAAAAGAAGTATATTTATCATTAAGTAACCTATATTTTCTAATTCCAAGCCCTAACTATATACTAGCTTTGTATTATTTGCAACTTGGCTTTACATCAATGTCATTTCTAGCTGTGGTGCATGGGTGTCAACTTAAGGAGCAAAAACATAAGTCCGTCATTGCGAGCGACTGTAAGGAGCGCGGCAATCCAGAAAATAATAAATTTCATAGCATTTTTTGCTATTTTTTCTCTGGATTGCCACGTCGATGCTACGCATCTCCTCGCAATGACGGGAATTTTTGCAACGCTTTTGATCTATGCAACAATGCCTCCTCGCAGTGACGTTTTAATTATCCATATAATAAACAATAATCACTTTTAAAACGAAATAACTTGCAGATAACGCTCTTCATAACTATTTTATATTAGTATTCCTATCCTTTTAAAATGTTTAAGTAAAAATTTATGCTCGATAATATTAGAAAAACTGCCGATAGCTTTGTAATGCGCGTTTTATTTGCCATGATTGCTTTTGCCTTTGTCGGATGGGGGATTAAAGATATCCTACCTAGAGCGGTCGGCGGCGACTTCGTTACTTTTACTCATGCCGAAAATATAAGCCGAGAAGATTTTTTGAAAGCAAAATCTATGGAAATTAATGCTATTCAAAAACAAATGGGTACGAATTTAAGCGAAGAAGAGATAAATCAGTTAAATATCGATAAGCAAGTTATGAAAAGGCTTATATATAATAATATTTTAGATTATTTAGTTGCCTATTATGATTTTGATTTAAGCGATAATACCGTTACGGAATTAGTTAGGGAATCACCTGTTTTTAAAAATGAACAAGGAGTTTTTGATATAAGAATTTTTAAAACTTATTTCAGAAATTCTTATCTTAATGAAGAAGAATATTTATTAAATTTCAAAGAAAAAACTTTAAAAAATATTCTTGTCAGTATTTTTTTAGAAAGTTTTTATGTCCCTAAGGTAATGACGCAAAACATCGTTAATTATATGGCGGAAAAAAGAAATGTTGAGTTGTTACAAATAAATTTGAAAAACAAACCGAAAGATTTAAAAATTCCCCTGCCGAGTGATGAACAACTAGAGGATTTTTATAAAAATAACAAAAATTTATTTGAAATACCGGAAAAACGTAGCTTTTCTTATATTAAGATATCTAATCAAAATTTACAGAAAAAGATTAGTATTACTAAAGAAGAATTATTAGATTTTTATAATGAGAATAAAGAAGAGTTCGGTGATAAGAGTTTTGAGGCAGTACAAAAGCAATTATATGATTTATTACTAAGTCAAAAAATTGACATGCTTAATATGGAGCTTGCGAAAAATCTAGAGGATGACGTAGCCGCCGGCTCAACCTTAGTCGAGATTGCCGAAAAATATGAATTACCGTTGCAGAATGTTAATTACGTAAGTTACGAAGAACTCATTGAAAATAAAATAATTGCCGAGAATGTCGATAGTATTTTTGAACTTGCAGAAGGCGAATTATCATATCCTATAGAATCTGAAGATAAAAGTTACCTTATATTAGTAGAGTTAAAAGCGATTCAACCGGCAAAAATTCCGGAGTTTTCTATTATCAAAAATCAAGTAGCAGTTAGCTGGAATAAACAATATTTAGCAGATATTAATTTGCAAACTATAAAAGATTTAGCAAAGGAATATAAATCAGATAAAGAAGATATTAAAACCCTTAACGGAGTAGGAATCGAGGTAAGCCGGCAAAGCTATATAAGATCTGAAATTGAAAATGATACAACATTATCTCCGGAGATATTATTATCGATTTTCAGAACTAAAACCGGTAGTAATACGCCGGTTTTTCAAATAGGTAATAAAGTTTATTTTGCGCATATCAAATCAATAAGCTTGGATAAGCTAGCT
The DNA here is from genome assembly GCF_964026565.1 of Rickettsia endosymbiont of Ceutorhynchus obstrictus. Classification (NCBI taxonomy): domain Bacteria; kingdom Pseudomonadati; phylum Pseudomonadota; class Alphaproteobacteria; order Rickettsiales; family Rickettsiaceae; genus Rickettsia; species Rickettsia endosymbiont of Ceutorhynchus obstrictus. Next base: position 11,241 of record NZ_OZ032162.1, on the reverse strand, counting down.
GCCGAAACTATCCAAAAAAATTCAGAAGGAAATATAGCAAATACTATTAAGAATTCTATTGTTGATGAGCTTATAAATTATGCAATAAAGCAAAATGATATGAAAATAAAAGGCGGCTTAAAAGTGGCGGGTTAAGGTGATATGGTATAGCGGTCTTTAAATTCATCAGCTCTTATGCTTTCTGAATTTAGCCGTAGTTAACTCCAAGTCATCATTGCGAGGAAATGCTTTAGCATCGACGTGGGGCGTTGTTGCATGGCTCAGAAATTAACACAAAAAACCCGTCATTGCGAAGTGGCTGTGGCAATCCAGGCTATCCCGAATATAATGAGGGATTTAATTAGAATACCAAAAAATTTATATAGGTGGCAAGTTTAGTATAAAAATATGTTTATACTTGATTGCCGCGTCGGTACTACGTACCTCCTTAGCTCAGACGATTCCGGTATCCATGCAGTGAATAATCTCATAAAAAGTATAAAAGCTATAACTCTCTGTGTGGCTTTAGCACTGATTTTTTATTGCCGAAAATATTTATTGTGGAAAATAGATTAGTCAGAGATTGCGGTTTTTTTAAATTACGTTTATAAGACCTGCCGGTCACGAGAGTATAGCTTGTAATCAGCGATGGTATAACCTCGTTATAATATATTTTATAAAGGTCTTTCATAGTCGCCATTGTCGTTAAATAGCCCCACTTCATCACTTGTTGCGGAACCCTAGCTAGTGCTTCGATACAAGCGATAGCTTCTTCAATTTCCGGATTTTTATTTTTATAAACATCTGCCATCGGGGACAAATTAGCTTGCATATCCTTAAACATTGCTTCAATCATTAACCCCATATATCGATCGCTTTTGAATTTTCTAATAAAAATTAGATCGTGTTTATCGGCATAATTTAAAAGTTGATATTTATATATAAAGATCATTAATTTGAGCCAATAAATTTTTAAACCGTAAATATTATTTTTATGATAAAATTTAAGTTTTGTTTCATATTGTATTTGTTTGTTCATACCGGCTTTAAGCAATTTATGAAGTAAGGTGTTACAATTTATTATATCGTCTTTCCTGCTTTGGCTGGCTGCAGGGGATGCCTTGGTACCCGAAAAATTAGCGGAATGGCGACCGACTTGCCGCCCCAAATTATCGCGTTGTATATCGGCAAAATGACCTAACTCTTGAGCGGCTATAATTTGCAGTCTTGCAACTGCCGGCCAACCGTTGCCGTAAGTCGGATGATCTTTGCTTATCTCACCGAAGGGGTTACCTCCGCATGAGACAAAAATAGCAACGTCTTTACCATTAGTACTTTGCATACCGCTATTAGAGCCGGCACGCTGCCAATCGACAATATCCATCATGTCGCCGATATTATGGGAGTAAGTAATAAATACCTCGACTTTGCCATATAACAGCCATTTTATCACGATCGGGTGAGCTGATTGGACAAAAATCCGCGTTAATTTTTCTGTAACCTCTTTATTTACGGGGCGTAATTTATGGATTTGTTTTTTTAAATCGGCAAAAATCGCTTCTATTTTTTTATCGGAAATTGAATTTTTATATAGAGCTTTAAAAAAATTAATAGTGTGAGGAATTAAATCAGTCGAGGTTAACTCCTCTTTGCTGACCATTAAACTAATATTAAATGTGGGATCGGAAAACCGCGCAAAATTACAACAATCATCCGTGTCTATCCGCAGCTTTCCCGACTTAATCAATTGCTGCGCTAATAATTCATATTCTATTTGCATCTCCTCGGCATAAATAGCCGGCGCATGGTCAAGGATGTGATATATCGAACTCATAAATGGCTTTGAATAAAGTTTATTTAAAACTTAACATACTTATTAATTTATGATACAGCACTAAAAGTTATATAAAAACAAAATTCTAAATTTATAATGAATTACATATGTAAGAATTTAAGGTAGTTGTTATATAAAAAATGAGAGACAAATGGATATATTAGGAGTATAATCCTTAAATATCGGATTTATTAGGAATATACTCATGATTATAAAGAGATTTTTAAATTTGGAATTACCGAAAGGACAATCTTGTTTTTTATGGGGAGCTCGCAAAACCGGTAAATCAACATATTTAAAAGAACGCTTTCCTAAAGCTCTGTATATAGATTTATTACAAGCGGATATATATCGAATTTATTTTCAGCACCCTGAACGTTTACGTGAGGAAATAGAGGCAAAGACTGAAATATCTACTATTATTATCGATGAGGTACAAAAAGTACCTTTACTTCTGGATGAAGTCCATCATTTAATAGAACCAAATAAATCTCTACAGTTTATTCTTTGCGGATCAAGTGCAAGAAGATTAAAATCAACCGGAGCTAATTTACTTGGAGGTAGAGCTTGGAGATATATGTTTCTACCGCTATGTTATCCCGAACTAAAAGAACTGAATTGGCATAAAATATTTAATCACGGACTTATTCCTGACCATTATTTAGCTCCTTTGAATATCCATAAATATTTAGCCTCATATTTATATGATTATATTTTACCGGAAGTTCAATTTGAGGCAAATCTTAGAAAAAGGGAAGCTTTTGCTAGGTTTTTAGAAATTATAGGAATTTCTAACGGTGAGATGATAAATTATAGTAATATTGCCCGAGATTGTGCAGTAGACGCAAAAACCGTTAGGACATATTTTGAAATATTAGAAGATATGTATCTTGGTTATCATTTATATCCTTATAAATCACGTGCTAAACGACAAATTATCACGGAAACGCCAAAATTTTATCTGTTTGATATAGCTCTTGTCAATTATTTAAGAAAATATGAATATCAAGAGATGGTAGGATTTGAAGCAGGTAAAGCTTTTGAGCATTATGTGTTTCTAGAATTGATAGCCTATAAATACTTAAACGATAAAAGAGAGCAGTTATTTTATTGGCGTACAAAAGAAGGTTATGAAGTTGATTTTATTGTACAGGATAATGCATTTGAAGTTAAAATTTCCTCTTCTATACAAAAAAATCATCTAAAAGGACTTTTAGAATTTGGTAAAGAACATGATTGTAAATTACATGTTATTAGTAATGAAAAAACAAAACGCGTAATTACTATAGAAAATAAAGAAATTACTATTTGGCCTATAAGAGAGTTTCTAGATATGTTATGGGGAAATAATATATGGAAATAAGAAAATATTTTGGTCCCTCCTATAGGAATTTACAACACTTTTTCCATAAAACAAGGTTATGCGTAATCGTAATAAAAACCTATTCAACAAGCGGGGGCAATTTGCTCCTTTCTTAAGCTAAACCCTAAACCTCTATACTTTCAAAACTCATTACACAACTTTCTTTTTTATCATTTTCCTTTGCTATGTTTGCTATGCCGAGATTCCTTAATAAATATCCTCTAATCTTTTTAGCTATTAATGCGTCTATTTGATTCCACGCAAGATTAAGAGAAATAAGAGTAAGATTTGTTTTTAAAGCTTGTTCAAGTTCTTTTGTTCCTGCTCCTGTTATATTATTATACCCAAGATCAAGCGAGGTAATAGTTTTATTAGTTTTGAGCAGTTTAGCAATTTCCTTAGCTCCTGCATTGCCTATTTTGTTACCCCAAAAACTAAGAGAAATAAGAGTAGTATTTTTCTTTAGTAACTCGATGATTTCCTTAATTTCTACATCTCCTATATTTTTCTCGGAAAGTTTAAGAGAAGTGCCGCCGTTTCGTAAGCTATTAGCTTCCTTAGTAAACCCTTTCTTTTCTAGATACTCTATTAGCTCTTTCATATCTTCCTCCTTTAAAAGATTAAATAATATACTGCCAAGCAACATCTTTAGCCCGTAGGTGCTGCGCTATTGTCTAAACTCATCAAACCACCCAATATAATAAGCTCCCCCTCCTCGCTATTAATTGCTGCATCTATTAAACACGGGCTTAATTCATCAATCCGCTCGCCTATTTCCTTTAAGCTAAATTTATCCCTAGCAGCCCCTAGCAATTCCGGATGATTCAAAAGCGGTTTGTCATAAATTATTTCTTTTACTGCCCACGTTGTTATTTCGTTTGTTCTCAAAAGTAATAAGTTACATATATCTTTAAAACCATTTTGTTGAGCTAAACTTAAAGCTGTCTCACCATTCTTAGTAACGTGATTAATAGCCTGATTAGACATTTTAGGAATAAGCATTTCGCAAATTTTTTCTAAGGATCTATAAGCAGCCAAAGTTAAAGCCGTGTGACCATAAATTTTTTCAACAATATTAATAGCCTGATCAGACATTTTAGGGATAAGTATTTCACAAATTTTTTCTAAGCCATTACCGATAGCCCAAATTAAAGCCGTATTGCCGTAAGTTTTTTCAATAGCATTAATAGCTTGATCCGACATTTTAGGAATAAGTAGCTCACAAACTTTTTCTAAGCTTTTCTCGGCAGCAAAAGTTAAAGCCGTATTGCCGCTATTAGTAACCTGATTAATAGCCTGAACAGACATTTTAGAAATAAGCATTTTGCAAACTTTTTCTAAGCCTTTCTCGGCAGCCAAAGTTAAAGCCGTATTGCCGTAAGCTATTTCAATAGCATTAATAGCCTCAGTAGACATTTTAGGGATAAGCATTTCGCAAATTTTTTCTAAGGACCTATAGGCAGCTAAAGTTAAAGCCGTGTGACCATAAATTTTTTCAACAATATTAATAGCCTGATCAGACATTTTAGGGATAAGCATTTCACAAATTTTTTCTAAGCCATTACCGATAGCCGAAATTAAAGCCGTATTGCCGCTATTAGTAACGTGATTAATAGCCTGATTAGACATTTTAGGAATAAGCATTTCGCAAACTTTTTCTAAGCCGTTACCGGCAGCCCAAGTTAAAGCCGTATTACCGCTATTAGTAACGTGATTAATAACCTGATTAGACATTTTAGGGATAAGCATTTCGTAAACTTTTGCTAAGCCTTTCTCGGCAGCAAAAGTTAAAGCCGTATTGCCGTATTTATTAACCTGATTAATAGCCTGATTAGACATTTTAGAAATAAGCATTTCACAAACTTTTTCTAAGCCGGTACCTGCAGCCCAAGTTAAAGCCGTAAAGCCCTTACTATTAACCTGATTAATAGCCTGGTCAGACATTTTAGGTATAAGCATTTCACAAACTTTTTCTAAACCTTTACCGGCAGCAAAAGTTAAAGCCGTATCGCCGTCATTAGTAACATGATTAATAACCTGATTGGACATTTTAGGTATAAGCATTTTGCAAACTTTTTCTAAGCCTTTCTCGGCAGCCAAAGTTAAAGCCGTATTGCCGTAAGTTTTTTCAATAGCATTAATAGCCTGAACAGACATTTTAGGAATAAGCATTTCGCAAACTTTTTCTAAGCCGTTACCGGCAGCCCAAGTTAAAGCCGTATAGCCGTATGTTTCAATAGCATTAATAGCCTGGTCAGACATTTTAGGAATAAGCATTTCGCAAACTTTTTCTAAGCCGTTACCGGCAGCCCAAGTTAAAGCCGTAAAGCCCTTATTATTAACCTGATTAATAGCCTGAACAGACATTTTAGAAATAAGCATTTCACAAATTTTTTCTAAGGCTTTACCGGCAGCCAAAGTTAAAGCCGTATTGCCGTAAGTTTTTTCAACAGCATTAATAGCTTGATCAGACATTTTAGGAATAAGTAGCTCACAAATTTTTTCTAAGTCTTTACCCGCGGCCACAGTTAAAGCCGTATTGCCGTAAGTTTTTTCAACAGCATTAATAGCTTGATCAGACATTTTAGGAATAAGTAGCTCACAAATTTTTTCTAAGTCTTTACCCGCAGCTAAAGTTAAAGCCGTATTGCCGTATTTATTAATCTGATTAATAGCCTGAACAGACATTTTGTTAATAAGCATTTCGCAAACTTTTGCTAAGCTATTATCGATAGCCCACATTAAAGCCGTAAGGTCATCATTATTAACCGGATTAATAGCCTGATTGGACATTTTAGGTATAAGCATTTCGTAAACTTTTTCTAAGCCTTTAGATGCAGCCAAAGTGAAAGCCGTATTGCCGTCATTATTAACCTGATTAATAGCCTGATTGGACATTTTGTTAATAAGCATTTCATAAACTTTTTCTAAGCCATTATCGATAGCCCAAATTAAAGCCGTATTGCCGTAAGTTTTTTCAACAGCATTAATAGCTTGATCAGACATTTTAGAAATAAGCAGCTCGCAAACCTTTTCTAAGCCTTTCCTTGCAGCAAAAGTTAAAGCCGTATTGCCGTCATTATTAACCTGATTAATAGCCTGATTGGACATTTTGTTAATAAGCATTTCATAAACTTTTTCTAAGCCATTATCGATAGCCCAAATTAAAGCCGTATTGCCGTAAGTTTTTTCAACAGCATTAATAGCTTGCTCGTTCATTTTAGGAATAAGCATTTCGCAAACTTTTGCTAAGCCGTGACCGGCAGCTAAAGTTAAAGCCGTATGGCCGTAAGTTTTTTCAATAGCATTAATAGCTTGATCAGACATTTTAGGGATAAGCATTTCGCAAGCTTTTTGTAAGCCATTATCGATAGCCCAAATTAAAGCCGTAAAACCATCATCACTAACCTGATTAATAGCCTGATTAGACATTTTAGGTATAAGCATTTTGCAAACTTTTGCTAAGTCTTTACGGGCAGCTAAAGTTAAAGCCGTATTGCCGTATTTATTAATCTGATTAATAGCCTGATCAGACATTTTAGAAATAAGCATCTCGCAAACTTTTGCTAAGCCATTAAAGGCAGCAAAAATTAAAGCCGTATTGCCTTTATAATCAATTTTGCTTAACTCGCTCTGACTCATTTGGCTTATTAAATTTTGTGCTTCTATTGGATTTTCTGACTTTATAGCTTCTATTATTTTTTCAAATGATGATTTTATTGATTTCTTGGGTGTAAACATAACCCCCTCTTTAGCTTATATTTATTAATATCCGCTAACCATAAATTAATCTTTATATTTGCTAAAATAATTACAAGTATATCAGTAACAAGTCAAATAAAAAAAGATTAACAAATTAAATATGACGTTAAAAAGTGAGGCGATAACTAAGGAATATTATTGTAAGATGTCAGTGAGGTTAGCTTAATCTAAAAACTCGGCCGGTGGTTTCTTTAAGAAGCAACCCATAAAGTTCAGCGGTAAAGATTATATATTTAGGGGAATAGTTACCTGTGCCAATACCGGTAGAGTAGCATAAGCCGAAACTAAGACGAGAAAACGCCCGGATGGATCGGAATATAAAATAACATATCTCGGCAGTTGGGATAAAAATAATCATAATAAGAAGGTTTATATGAGGGAAGAAGTATTATTAAAAGAAGTAGAGAAGGTTTTTAAATCGATACAGTTAAAGCCCGATCTATTAGAAGAAATACAATTATATATAAAGGACTCGGCAAATGCAGAAAAAGATTATCATAAGCAACGATTAAGTGCGTTATATGCCGAAGATACAAAAATAAAAACACGTGTAGGTAGGCTAATGGATTTATACCTTGATGGAGAGTTAGACAAAAAAACACATGAGGATAAACACTTACAATTAATACAAAAAAAAGAAGAGATAATTAGAGAAATCGAAGCGCACCATAAAGCAGATAATAGCTTTGCAAAAACGTTGATTTCCTTGATTGAGTTAGCTTCCAACACCTTTGACAGGTTTACAGGTTCGACTGTCGAGGACAAAAGGGGTTTAGTAAATTTGGTATTTGCTAACCTGGAATTAAACAGTGAGAAACTTGATTATAATCTACGCCCGCCGTTCAATAATTTCGTAAATTTATCCGAAAATAATGATTGGCGCACCCGAGAGGAGTCGAACCCCTAACCTTATGATCCGTAGTCATATACTCTATCCAATTGAGCTACGGGTGCTAGTGAATAAATGTATTTTCAAGTGAAATGTGTAATGAGCAAAGCCCAAAAACCACGGGTAAATGAAAATAACAATTTAATATTTAAGAGCGGATTAATAGTATAATTTACTTAATAATATACACTATTATCGCTTTGCAGCATATCTAAAAGCTCGGCACTTGTCAAGGAAACATGCTTTTTAAAGAAATCACTAAAATTATTACAAATATATACAATTAATAGTTGAATATTTTAAATAAATAAAATATATATAGTGTGCATAAAATTAATATGAGAGAGATAATGACTAAACTTTTTAAATTTATAATAACTTGCTTATTTTTTATTAGTAGCTTAGCTCAAGCTGAAACTATAGCAGAGCCGGCTAAAAAAATTTTAGAAATAGTTAATTCCTTAAAAGTTGAAGAAAAATGGCAAAAAGGGGAAACTATTAATTGCAAAACCGGTGAAATTATAGAAGGATATACCGGTGAGCATAAAAAAACCGGTAGTCGTATTACACATGATAGTTGTTTTGTTTATGCTGTAGCATCTTCTCTTAATATAGCAAAAGATTCTTTACCTCCTCACCCTAAGACCGATACGGATTTTATTCCGTTCCTTGCAAATAAACAAGCCGATTGGTATGAGAGAGAAGGAAGTAAACAAGGATGGAATTATATTAAAAATAAAGATAAGGACAATAATTTTATCCAAGCACAAAAATTAGCTAACCAAGGATATTTAGTTGTCGCAATATATAAAAATATCAATCCTAAAAGACCCGGCCATACTTCTATAGTTATACCGAGTAATAAAGATGTGGAAAAAATTAAACAAGAAGGACCTGATATTGCGCAAGCCGGTATAAATAATTTTTCCTGCGGTTCATTAAAGAAGGGCTTTAAAAATAAAAAGGATGTATTTAAAAATAATGAAATAAAGTTTTATTATCACAAAATTAATAGCTAATTTTTTATTATTTTAACCGGTTTATGATAAAGCTTTTAAAAGCTTTATCATAAATTTTAGCTTGCAACGTCTTTAAGTAACCCCGGAATCGTCATTGCAAGGAGGCATTTATGCCGACGCGGCAATCTAATCTTTGTCATGCTGAACAAGTTTTGCGCATCTTTTTTAATATATCCTGAAATAAATTCAGTGATAATAATGAATCTGTGGAAATGATAGGTGAAGCAGACGGCGCTGTTGCTCGATCCAATAAATAAACAATTTCATTTTTTCTTAAACATCTCAAGCATTCTTTCTGTAACTATGAAACCGCCGAAAATATTTATAGATGCAAGAAAAGTTGCAAAATATCCAAGTAAACTAGAGAAGCTAAAAGCGGCACTACTTGCCGCGATCATCGAACTAATAACTATAATACCTGAAATAGCATTAGTAATTGACATCAGGGGCGTATGTAAGGCCGGCGTTACTTTCCAAACTACATAATATCCCACAAAAGAAGCTAATACAAAAATTGTTATAGCAAAAACTAACGGATCAATACCTCCGCTGCTTGCCTGCCAACTACCGTCTATTACTAAATCTTTTAATTTATCCGATAAATTTTGTGTCTTCTCGGCTATTTCTGCAGCTTGTCTTGCTATTATCGGTAATTGATTCATATTTTTACCTAACTTTAAATTCCTTAAAGATAGTTAATTGTAGGTCTAAAATATGATATAACAAATAAGAGGTCAAAGTAAACGAATTTTATTTTATTTTATTTTTTTGCTATACATAGTTGATGAAGCTTTGTTGCATGGCTCATAATTTACCGTATTATGGTTATTATAAGTATGGTGTATGCCGTGGCTTGATCAGCATTGTTGTGTGGATACCCAAATCGTCATGGCGAGGCGCCTCTTGGCGCCGTGGCCATCTAAGTATAAATATATTTTTATACTAAACTTGTTTAGTATTCTAATTAAATCCCGAATGTAATTCGGGATAGTCTGGATGGCCACAGCCACTTCGTGGCTTCGCCATGACGGATTTTTATTACTTTTCGAGCCAGGCAACAAGGCCAGTCAAGCCCACTACTGTACGAACGTTGAAAAAAGGCTGTGTCATGCCGTGACTTGATCACGGCATCCAGGAAAATAAAGCCATATTAGACTTATTTTAGAATCTTTTTATGATATTATAAGCTGGATTCCGTGGTCGTAGCCACGGAATGACAGAATTTTTACCTCTTTATTTAAACGTTCGTACACTAGTGAGTCAAGCCACGGCATGACACCGAACGCTTTGCAAAAATTCGAGCCATACAACAAGACCTTTTAGACTATAATATTTTAAACCGAACTATAGATAAGAATTATCCATAGTTCGCGTTATGTTACTTTAAAATCTCTAACATAATTCACTAAAAATTCAACATTTTCAGGAGGGGTTTCCGGCATAATACCGTGTCCGAGATTAAAAATAAACTTCTTACCGTTAAAATTCGATAAAATCTTATTCACTTTTTCTTTAATTATATCCTTGTCGGTAAGTAGCACTATCGGGTCTAAATTGCCTTGTACTATTATTTTATTGCTCCACGATTTCATTATCTCAAGCGGTACATACTGATCACAAGCTATAATATCTATAGCTGTTTCCGCTATGTATTTTTCATATAGCCACCCGGAGTTTTTCGGAAAACCGATAATCGGAATATTAGGAAAATATTTTCGTATTTCCGTTATTATTTTTTTTGTAGGTTGTAATACAAAATCTACGTATTCTTCGCTGCTCAAAACTCCTGCCCATGAATCAAAAAGCTTTAATATATCTGCTCCGGCTTTTGCTTGATTTATGAGATGATAAGCAGTTTTTTCGGTAATAAAACCTAAAAGCTCTTTGGCTAATTGTTTATTTTCGTAAATAAACTTTTTGCTTATTTTAAAATCCTGTTTGCCTTTTCCCTCTAACATATAGCTCATCACTGTCCACGGGCTACCTGTAAAACCGATTAAAGAAGTATGTTTCGGTAACTCAGCTTTTACTTTTCTGATTATCTCATAGATAGGAAAAAGTTTTTTATTATGATCATTTTCTAAATATCTAAAATCATCGTGCGATTTGAATCGGCGTAATATAGGACCTATATTTTCTTCAAACCTTATATCCCAACCAAGTGCATGCGGTAATACTAAAATATCGGAAAAAATTATTGCCGCATCAAAATTGTAACGTCTTATCGGCTGCAGGGTTATCTCAGTTGCTTTATCAATATCGTAGCATAACTCAAGAAAACTATCTACCGTTTTCCTGATTTTCATGTATTCCGGTAAGTATCTACCTGCCTGCCGCATGAGCCAAATAGGAGTATTAGTATTGTTGTTCTTCAGAAGCTCAAAAATTTGATTCA